>DJWN01000093.1 GCA_002440975.1 Bacteroidales bacterium UBA6229 | reverse complement strand
CGATGGCAAACCCGATATTGTCGTTCTGGATCACACCAATATCATAGTGTATTACAATCTTGGTAATGGCAACTTCAATAAAATAACAACCCCAAATGACGACTTTGAATATTATGCATTTTCAATTGCTGATATTGACGGCGACGGCTTTAAAGATATTATCATTGGAAGCGGCCAGGTATTGGTTTATATGAACGACAACGGCCTCTTTACAACCCACGATATTGCCCGATCCAATTCCATCGCAAACAATGGGTTCTGCTTTATGATACACACAGCTGATTTGGATGGCAACAACAGCATGGATCTGATCATTGACGGAAACCAAACTCCGAAATCAGCTGGTAGGCCAATGATGGCAATGGATTTTTTAGCTATACGGAAGCCGTTGAAAACACCTTACAATGCCAGGCCGTTACCACCGCAGATATCAATGAAGATGGCCACCTTGATATACTTGCAGTATTATTTCAAGAAGGTGAAATAGTGTGGTATGCAAATGACGGATTTGGTGATTTTAGCGAAAAACGGCTGATCTGCAACGGAACGCCGGCAAGTACAATTGTTGCGACTAATGCCGACCTTAATAATGATGGTAAGGATGACCTCATCTGGGCACATCCTTTTTCGTTTAACCTCAACAGAAATCCGGTCGGAATCAGGAACAAGCCTGATACCGCAAAACTTTCCGGATTTACTGTGCTGCAAAGTGCTGAACAAAGCATGGTAATCATTAAGGCTCAGTCCACTACGTCACTTAGTATCTTTGGTATCCAGGGGAACTGCATTGCCGAAAATCTACCGCTTGAATCCGGAACCAACACTTTAAACCTACCATTGAAGTCAAAATTGTATCTTTTTCGGTTTTCAACACCAACTGATACGTTCATAAAAAAAATCCTTTTGAAGTGATGTTGACAACTGCATAATACCGAAAGGAATTGACAAAATAAAGTATGAATTCAAATTCCTGATAACTACAATTTTTATTTGTTAAAGTTTTTTTCGAATTTTGCCAGAGTTTGTCAATTCAGGTAATATTTAATTGGCAAGACTTAATACCACAATATCAATAAAATGTATAACCAATACCATGAGAATCAAATTCATTTACCTGCTGTTGATATTAATTATCAGCCAAATAGCTAAAGCACAAAACACTGATAAACAAGTTGCTAATGAGCTTGTGCGAAATATGCTTGTATATCAAATATTGAATGATTTTACCACGTCGGTACCTGTTTTTTTTGTTGTTCCCGGCTGGTATTTCTTTAGTTCCTTTCAAGTGACCCAAATTCCGGTTTTTGTTGATGAAGATTATTATGCTGAATTGGACTTTAAAAACAGAAAAAACGCACTGCATAAAGAGCTGTTTGAGGTTTTAGACGTAAACTTTATTCCTGAAATATCGGATAATAAACACATAGAGGTCAGGCTTATTGATAGTGATAATCTTCTGTATCGTCTGCGGTTTTATCGAAATGATGACACGCTTTTTTTATTACAGGCTGCTGGTAAAAACTTAGATGAAAAACTGTTTAAAATTGTTGATAACGATCTATTGGAAGTAATAAAAACAGATAAAAAAGGGATTTCGTACCAAAAGATGGAACGATATGGCGATACGCTGAGAATTAATAGGGAATATGATGCCAAAAAAGGTGTTTTTCATATTTCAGAAATGCGCTTTTCGAATGAAAACCTATTACAATTAAAAAGCTTCTATAAACAAAAAGCTAATGGCAAGTCAAAATTCATATCAAAGCATATTTACGAATACACCAACAACATTTTGACCTCTATTTTAGATGTCAATAATACCGACATAGTAATCAGCAGTACAATTTTTACCTATAATCTTGATAATTTGTTGTCTTCGATAATCAAGAAGCTTCCAAGCAAAAATTTATTTAGTATCAATATGAAATACGATGATGACAAACTGCTTACTAATAAAACTTTTCATTCGGATAGAATTATTTACAACCTGGATTATATCAGGAAAAGCAAGGATATCGTAGGATTAAAAATGAACTTTCTGGAAAAAGATCAACATGAATTTGTATTTGATATAAACCTTCAAAAACAGCTTTCCAGAATTCAGCATTTAAAATCTCCCAATGTTTATTATCCATTAACTGACAAAGAAGAAATTCTTTTTTACTATAACGCAAATGGTAACATAAGATCAATTCGTGTTATTGACAATAAAGGCAGAATTAATAAAGAAATAAGATTTGAATACGATTATTTCACACCCTAATCATCAGTTCAATTTTTCCTTATCAAAATAATTGAATAACAAGAGCTTACTTGCTGTTTTAGATTAAATTTCAGGCTGATACTATTGCTTGGTTTCTTTCAACTTTTAAGTGCAAAGAACCGCCAAGACAAATTGCCCGATTATCAATGATATGCCCGGCAGGAAATCCAAAACAGACGGGATAATCAAATTCCGATACATGTTCGGCAATGATTTCTTCGGCTGTTTTCCCGAAGGGAATAGTGTTATCATTCATGGCTGTCATGCCGCCAATAAGCAAACCAGCTAAATTATCTAATTTTCTAGCACGTTTGAAGGCCAGTATCATCCGGTCGATGTGATACAGGTATTCATCCAGATCTTCCAGAAAGAGGATTTTTCCTTTAGTTTCAGGAAATAGCTCCGAACCCAGCAAGCTATACAATGTTGAAAGGTTTCCGCCTACAATTTCTGCTTTCACATCGCCGGTTTTGTTGAGCGGATGCGCCTCAAAAGAGATTGGTTTCATTTGATTTTGAAGGGCATCAAAAAGCGATTGCAGGCTTTCATCGGTATTGTTTTCAAAATTGATGGGCATACTGGCGTGCAGGCTTTGAATACCCAGCTGCTGCGCCTTGGCATGAATCACCGTAATATCGCTGTATCCAACCAGCCATTTGGGCGATTTTACAAAGCCACTGAAGTCGAGCCGGTCAATGATTCTCAGGCTGCCATAGCCACCACGCACAAAAAGTATCGCTTTTACTTTCGGGTCGTCCAGCAAATCCTGCAGCAGGGCAGCACGAATGCTGTCATTTCCGGCAAACTGATTTTCGCTTGCAAAAAGCCGCTCGTCAAGCTTAATCCTAAAGCCGGCTTCTTCAATTTTCTGAATAGCAAATTGTAACTCCTCAGGCGAAATTTTTCTGGCCGGAGCCGAGAGTGCGATCAAATCGTCTTTTTGTAGGGGGATGGGCTGTTGCATATCGAAACTAATGGTTAACTTTGCGCCTCACTTTTAGAACCTAAACCCATGCCGGCAAAGCGTTTACCGGAGGGTAAAAAACTTTTTCAATGGAAGCCAAAGATAAACATTTCAAACGTTATACCATCACTTCTGCCCTGCCTTATGCTAACGGGCCTATTCATATCGGACACCTGGCCGGCGTTTATGTTCCGGCAGATATTTATGCCCGCTACCTGCGCATGAAAGGCAGAGACGTTTTGTTTATCGGTGGTTCAGACGAGCATGGCGTTCCCATCACCATCAAAGCGCGCAAAGAAGGGGTGAGTCCGCAGGAAATTGTAGATCGTTATCACGAAATGATTCGCAATTCCTTCGAACGTTTTGGTATTTCATTTGATGTTTACAGCCGCACTTCGGCTCCGATTCATCACCAAACAGCAGCTGAATTTTTCACTAACTTGTACAATAAAGGTGTCTTTCTGGAGAAGAGTAATCAACAGTATTTTGACGTCGAAGCCAATCAGTTTTTGGCAGATCGCTATATCACAGGCACTTGTCCGCATTGCAGCTACGAAAAGGCTTATGGCGACCAATGCGAGAGTTGTGGCACCTCACTCAGCCCGCTAGATCTGATCAATCCACGCTCGGCACTGAGTGGTAACAAACCTGTTTTAAAGGAAACCAAACACTGGTATCTGCCTCTCGACAAGGCAGAAAGCTGGCTTCGCGAATGGATTTTGGAAGGCCACAAAGAAGACTGGAAAGTGAATGTGTACGGACAAGTGAAATCGTGGATAGATCAGGGTTTGCAGCCGCGCGCCGTTACCCGCGATTTGGATTGGGGCGTAAAAGTCCCGCTACCCGAAACGGAAGGCAAAGTGCTTTATGTTTGGTTTGATGCTCCAATCGGCTATATCTCAGCAGCACGCGAATGGGCCGAAAATACCGGAAAAGATTGGGAGCCCTATTGGAAAGCCTCAGACAGTAAGCTGGTTCATTTTATTGGTAAAGACAATATTGTTTTTCATTGCATTATTTTCCCCTTTATGCTGCAACAGGAGGGTTCTTTTGTTTTGCCCGATAATGTTCCTGCCAATGAATTTCTAAATTTGGAGAATGATAAAATTTCCACTTCGCGCAATTGGGCTGTATGGCTGCACGAATACCTGAACGAATTGCCCGGCAAAGAAGATGTTTTGAGGTATGTGCTCACTGCCAATGCCCCCGAAACCAAAGACAACGACTTCACCTGGAAGGACTTTCAGGCCCGGAATAACAATGAATTACTGGCCGTTTTTGGCAATTTTGTGAACCGAACTCTGGTGCTAACCCACAAATATTTTGAAGGCAAAGTGCCTGCCCTTGATCATCTTACGGATGGTGACAAAACCGTTTTGGCAGAGATGCAGCATTATCCCGAAAAGATCAGCCATAGCATTGAATTGTATCGTTTTAGGGAGGCATTGTCGGAACTGATGAACCTGGCACGTCTGGGAAATCGCTATTTAACTGAAAATGAACCCTGGAAGAGCTTTAAAACAGATCCCAATCGGGTGAAAACAATATTAGCTGTTTCGCTTGAGATTGTTGCCCGACTAACTGTGCTTTCAGAGCCTTTCCTGCCTTTTACTGCTGAAAAATTGCGTAAAATGTTACGTATTGGATCTTTTGGATGGGATGATGCTTCCAACACTGTTTTATTAAAAGAGGGTCATCAACTGGGAGAGGCCATTTTATTGTTCGAAAAAGTGGAAGACAGCATGATTGAGCAACAGGTACAAAAACTGCTGGATACAAAAAAAATTAATGAAGCACAGGAGGAAAAGGTGGTAAAACCCCAAAAGGCAGCTATTCAGTATGACGATTTTGCGAAAATGGACCTGCGTGTGGGCACAATCCTGGAAGCAGAAGTAGTGCCAAAAACCAAAAAACTCCTCAAACTGCTTATCGACACCGGCATTGACAAACGCACAGTGGTAAGCGGTATAGCGGAATATTATCAACCCGAAAATATCATCGGACAGCAGGTAGTAATGCTGGTAAATCTCGAAGCCCGCAAAATTCGCGGTATTGAATCGCAGGGAATGATTATGATGGCCGAAAACGCGGATGGCAAGCTTTGCTTTGTTGCACCTTCCGAAGGCTTTATGAATGGGGCTGAGGTGAAGTAAAAGGATTTCGCCAGTAGGGATGAACCAAATTAATGAAATCAGTCAGCCAAAACAAATAAGAAGTAGGCTGCTCTTTTGCAGAGTTTAAGAAGATCTAAAATGGCCGATCACAACGAACTTGGAAAACTGGGAGAGGAACTGGCGAACAAGCATTTGCGCGAAAAAGGCTATCAGATACTAGAAGTAAACTGGTATCACGGGCGCGATGAAATTGATATCATTGCCCGCGATGGTGAAATGCTGGTGATTGTGGAAGTGAAAACCCGCGCCACTACTGATTTTGGCGAGCCTGAGTTTGCCGTAAACCGGCGAAAACAACGCACCCTGGTTCGCACGGCAGAAGCCTATATCCAGGAAAAAGATCTGGATGTAGAAACCCGTTTTGATATTGTTTCGGTAATCGTAACACCAAACGAAAAACACATCCATCATATCGAGGATGCCTTTTATCCTACCATGTAAACTTATTCTGTTTTAATCACTTCAAAATCAAAAAGTGAGCGAAGCACGAGCACAACAGAATCATTTTCAAGGACAAGTTCGCTGTATCGTTTGTTAATTCCTTTTATTTTAATTTGATCCCCATGTCGCCAAATCTCAGCCAGAAATTCCCCGTCCGAAAGACTCGAGATAGTATATTCACCTGACTTCCACCCGGCATTGATACTTGCATTGAACAAATTGACTACACCTACTGAGATGCCTATACTATTGTTACTAAAAGATGACAGCTCAAGATAGGCTTCATCGGAATGTGCTGTGTTGATAAGCACACTTTCTTCGTCATATTCCTTGAGTGTGGCTTTGCCTCCGTATGTTCCGGTGATTTGCTCCAGACTGCAATCGGTGCAGCGTTCCCACTCAGGGTCTTTGTCTTTTTTGCATCCCGCATGACCGATAACAAGGATTATTATCAGCAGGAGGTGCCTAATGTTCATTAAATATGCTTTCATAATTATTCATTAAAGATGTTTAAGTGCTTCTTTTTGGCTTAATGGCTGTAGTTCAGTATTTTCCACAAAATCACGAACCTGCTGCGGTGCAGTGCGGGCATGTTGACGCAAAGCCCAGCCGATGGCTTTGCGGATGAAAAATTCCTTTTCGCTGCTTAACTGTGCACAGAGCCCAAAAAGTAATTTTTCATCAGTTGTTTGCTTATACTTGAGCTGAAATAAAAGACAACTGCGCTGCAACCAGAAATTCCCTGAATCCATCCAGCGGCTGATGGTTTCATCACGGATTTCTGGATATCGTTTAAAAAGCGAGCCAACCAGATTTGGCGCAATAAAATCAATCGTGTCCCACCAGGATTTTTGAACAATAAGTTTTTCGAGCAGTGAAATGCTTTGGGCTGGCATTTTTTTGATTGACTTGTCCAGCACAAGCATGGCTGCATATTGCATTTCACGCTGAGGAAGCTGCCAGGCATTTAAAATAACCTCATCCAAATCGGCTGGATCAGGAAGTCCGTACGATTTGATAAAATCCTTAAAAATTAATGTCCTTGCAGGCGAAGGAATGCCATAAAATGAATATTGGTTACGCATATATTTTTCAGCACCGGCAGCAATTTCCGGATTGGCATGTGTTTCAAAAGCTGCGATCAAAGGCTTCCAATAATCGTGTGCTTTGGTCATAACACTACAATTTTTGTCCAGGCAACAGCACTTCCACGCGTGTTTTTAAGTTCGATCAAATAAAGCCCTTTCTCCAGGCGACTACTGTCAACTTCAATGATATTCTCATGCTCAAAAGGAATGCGATGACAAATTTTTCCGTTTTGATCCGTAAAAACCAGCGAACCAGAAAGCTTCTGATCCCATTGAAAAGTCAGCATTCCCTGTGTTGGATTAGGAAAGGCTTTGATCTCTGTTTCAGTTTTTATTGAAGGTTTTTCGGGAAGACCTACAATTTGGGTATCCCATACGGCCAGCGTATATTGTCCGGGCAAAAGCTCTTCAACATAGATATATCCAATATTCCAAAGTCCTTCGCGGTATTGTGGGATGGCTTGCCATTCATCAGCAGGATTTTGACGGTAAAGGATTACAACTGAATCATTCGAACTTTCAAATAAACTCCCGTCCAAACTTGTTCCATCGCTGTAAAAAAATCTTCCTCGCAAATTCTGTTCTTCCAGATTTATCCCGCTTACTTCCCAATGACGGTAGGGCGACAACCGCAGTCCGTTCACCGGAATTTTCAAGCTGTCGGGCTTGGCCCAATGGTGTGTAAGTCTGAACCAGGCACTGTCAATAACCTGATCGGCATAAAGCCTGAAGCCGGCCTTTGGAAAAGAATATTCAGCTGTTTGGTTAAGTATGAAAGATTCGTCTGTGGTAGCATCTGCAGTGCGATCGAAAGGGTCGGCCAGTACAAGGATTGGTTCAAATGGAAGCGTTTTAATGCTGTTTCCGTGCAAACCATCGAATTGTACGGTATCCGTTATAATATCCCAATTGGTATTCATAAAACCAACTTCAAACTGGTGATCAACTCCTGTATAATCAAACCCTTTGTGTTTTTTTCGAAGAAAAAGCTGTACTTCAAAATCTTCTCCTGCTGCTGTAACCTGCGTTGAATCAATATTATAATGCGGCGTTCCGGGAGTGAAAACCCAGGTGTCAAAAAAGCCCGTCATATCGCGGCCGGTGTAGTTTGTCAAAAAGTCGCGCATATCTTCCGAGCTGGCAGGTGCAAAGGCAAATTCCTGCAGATAGGCCTTAATGGCATTAAAAAACACTTCCTGTCCCAGGTAATTCATCAGGCTGTGAACCACAGTAGCTCCTTTGTCGTAAACGGTTGTCCCATAAGTATATTCCGTTGGCACCTCATCCAACGAAAGGTAACTACCATCCGTTATGTGGGCATTTTTGAGGATGTCGTAATGGTTTTCGTTCATCTCCTGCCGGTAGGTTTCGGGGCTGTAGAGATCGTGTTTGTAGAAAAACTGACAAAAGGTTGCCCAGCCTTCGTTGAGCCACATATCGCCGGCATCGGCACAGGTGACCATATTGCCGAACCACATATGCGACAACTCGTGTGTGAACAGGTATTCATAGCTCAGATTTCCGTTGATAGCAAAATGAGGATAAGCAATATTGGATACGTGCTCCATCGCGCCAATGGCAGTACCGGCATAGCCAATCCTGTCGAAAGGATAAGGACCAAAACGCGATTCAAAAAAATCCATGATTTCATGTAGATGAACAAAAGATCCGGCCACTTTCACCGAATCAGCTGGTCGGGTATAAATGGTAATAGGTATCTCCTGATTCATGCCCTGATACGTATCGCTCACAAGCGCGTAATCGCCGGCAGCAACCGAAGCAAGGTAAGTTGGGATAGGCTGATTGATCTGCCAGTGCCAGGTTTGGAGGCCGTCGCCTATATCCTCTATTCCTTCCAGCAATCCACCGGCTACACCAACAAGTTCTTCTGGCAGGGTAATCAAGACTTCATAGGTTGCCCTGTCTTTAAAATCATCCACACACGGAAACCAGGCTTTACCCAGGTTATGCGGATCGCTCACAAAGCCTACGCCAAGGTTAAAAGCATAATTTCCACTGAAATGAAAACCACCCCAGGCTTCATGGGAAGGTGTTCCACCATAAGTTATTGTTAAAATGACAGTGTCAGTTTGGCCAATCATTTCAGCCAGATAAATTCGCAAAATATCACTCTCCTGATCAAAACTATTTATCGTAATATCATTGCTTGTAACCGATTCCACCTCAAGGGCTTTAAGCTCGAGGGGAATATGATTCAGCGACATTTTTGGTCGCAGTGTGATCTGGGCTTCGACCTGAAGGCTTTGACCAGCAAAGTCAATCTCATGCAGGTGAATTTTGTAATGAATAGCATCGATGGTGTCGGCAACCGCCGAGCGCGAAAAGGAGACCTGATGATTGCAGACATGTTGTGCCTTCACAGAAAAAACAAGGAGTATGACTAGAAAACCTAAAGTGAAGCCTTTCATTTTCATAAGGTAGAATTTTACTTTGTAAAAGTAGTACACCCCACCTAACTCTGCAAATTTTGTGTTTCTAAAAATTGAATTTGCTATTGATATAAAGAACTTGCTTATAAATTGTACATTTGTCTGTGACAGAATTTTAGCTGTTCACAAACGTACAATTGCTGTCACAGAGTGAACAGTCACATAGCTGCTTCATTCAAACGTAATCGATTTAAATAACTTACTATCAATCAGATATAAAGTTGGCATGTTTTTGGATATCAATCTGCCGGCAAAAACTTAATCCTACAAAGCATGAACACACACAACAGCAACACTTCTTTTAGTTATGTAAAATTTGTAGTCATCATCAGCCTGGTGATGATTTTTATTTCAGGAGGTTTGATGGCGCAGAAATGGACGCTCGAAGACTGTGTAAACTACGCGCTTGAACACAATATTCAAATACAACAAAGCCGGTTGGAGGTGCAAGCCGGTGAAATAAACCAACTGGAAAGCAAATTAGACTTTTTGCCCTCGATTAATGCACAGGCTTCTCATGCTTACGGCTGGGGTCGCTCGATAGACATGGCTACTTATACTTATGTTGACGAACAAACACAGCAAAGTTATTTCGACATCAACAGCAGTGTCACACTTTTTAATGGTTTTCAAAAAGTGAATACCATGAAACAGCGTCGGTCTGAATACCTGGCTGCCAAATACAGTGCCGATAAGATAAAAAACGATATTGCTTTATCTGTGGCAGGTTATTATCTGCAAATCCTATTCAATCATGAACTATTAAATAATGCCCAGCGACAGCGTGAAGTAACGGAACAACAGGTAAATCGAACGAATAAGCTTGTTGAAGCCGGAACGCTGGCCCGTGGAAGTTTACTCGAAATACAAGCTCAACTCGCCAACGAAGAAGTATCGGTGGTACAGGCCGAAAATCAGCTTAATCTGGCCTATCTCGACTTGCTACAACTGCTTGAAATGGAAGCTGGTACGGGCCTTGAAATTGATTTCCCGACACTCAAAGTTAGCCCTGCTCCAGAATTGCTACCAGTAGATTATATCTATAATACCGCTCTGGGTGTGATGCCTGAAATCAAACAGGCCGAACAAAATGTGGAAGGCACCGAACGGGCACTGGCAATTGCAAAAGGCAGCAGAAGCCCAAGCCTGTCGCTCAATGCCGGAATAGGAACCAATTATTCCGACAAAATCTTTCTTTCCAATAACCCCTTAGATCCTAATTACAGAGAGGTAAAACCCTTTGACGATCAAATACGCGACAACCGTAATACTACGCTTTCGTTCAGGCTTAGTATCCCTATTTTCAATGGATATCAATCCAGCTCTTATATCAACCGCAGCAAGCTCAATCTGCTGAATGCTGATTATAACCTCCAACTGGCCAAAAACTCTCTCAGAAAAAATGTCGAAACCGCCTATACCGATGCTTTGGCCGCTTATAAATCTTATCAGGCAAGAGAAAAATCACTGAGAAGTCTGAACGAATCCTTCAACTATACGCAACAAAAATTTGACAGAGGAATGGTTAATGCATTGGATTATAATATGGCTAAAAATCAGCTGAATATTGCAGAATCTGAGCTACTCTCCTCCAAATACGACTTTATATTTAAGCTTAAAGTATTGGAATTTTATCTGGGCAAAACGCTTACCCTGGCCGATATGGCAGATTATATGGAAGAATAATTCCACTGAAAGCTTTCACATAAAACCTTGTTACTGAAGTGTAACGGGGTTTTATATTATTCTGCCTGCAAATAATTCATATTGGCAGAAAAAATGTAATTTTGAAAATCAAGTAACTGTTGCCTCAAACATCACACACATGAAAAAGCCAGCTTCCAAAAACACCAGATGGTATTGGATTATAGCACTGATACTGTTATTATTAATCATTGTGGTAGTCGTAGTAAAACAAAACCGTGATCATGCCGTTGAAGTGACCGTTGAAAAGGTGGATAAGCGAACCATTACCGAAATCGTAGTTGCCAATGGTAAAATTCAACCCGCTCTGGATGTCAAAATAAGCCCTTATATCTCAGGCGAAGTGGTTGAACTTTTTGTTCGTGAAGGCAATTATGTTTACAAAGGCGATATTCTGGCCAAAATTGATCCAACGCTATATATCTCTAATTTTGAACAAGTTGAAGCCTCCTTGAATACAGCCAGGGCAAATATGGCAAACACAAGAGCACGCCTGGTACAGGCCGAAGCACAGTATGAAAAGGCCAAAATAGATTATAACAGAAATAAGCAACTTTGGGAACAAAAAGTGATCTCTGATGCCGACTGGGATGCCATCCGAGCCACTTACGAAGTGAATGCAGCAGAGGTGGAAGCCGCACGCGAAAGTCTTAAAGCCACACAATATCAAGTGCAAAATGCAGAGGCAGCACTCAAAGAATCCAGAGAAAATCTGAATCGTACCAATATTTATGCTCCCAATGATGGCACGGTTTCAAAATTAACCATAGAAGTTGGCGAACGCGTAACGGGAGCTTCACAGTTTTCGGCCGGGACAGAAATAATGCGAATCGCTAACCTCAATGCCATGGAAGTAAAAGTTGAAGTGAGCGAAAACGATATTCCCCGCGTTAAGCTTAATGATACCTGCCTGATTGAAGTGGATGCCTACCTCAACCGAAAATTCAAAGGCTACGTAACTGAAATCGCAACTTCGGCCAACACAGATGGCGTGAGTACGGATCAGGTGACCAATTTTGAGGTAAAAGTAATGATGCTCAAGGAATCCTACGAAGACCTGATAAACGAAAACAATAAGATAAGCTCTCCTTTCAGGCCTGGCATGTCGGCTACTGTTGATATACAAACCAACACGGTTATTGATGCACTCACTGTCCCTATCCAGGCCGTAACCACACGTGAAGATACTACTTCCGGAAGTATCTATCTGAAACGTAATACTGCAAAGGATACCGATGACAAAACCGAAAAAACAATAATGAAAGAGTTTGTTTTTGTGGTTGAAGGAAACAAAGCACAGCTTCGTGCTGTGGAAACAGGCTTGCAGGACAACACCTACATCCAAATATTAAAAGGCCTCGAGCCTGATGAACAAGTGGTTACCGGACCATATCGGGCGGTTTCGAAAACACTTCGTAATGGGGATGAAATTAAAACGGTAGAGCAAAACCAGTTGTTCGAAAAAAAATAGACATTCAACTTAGTGAGAAAGATTTTATTAATAGAAACTGCAACAAACGCCTGTTCAGTTGGGCTTATTGTGGGTAATCAGCTTGTTGCATTGGAAGAATCATTCGATCAGCGTTCACATGCCGAGATGATTACCATTTTCAGCCAAAGGGTTATGCAACAGGCTGGTATTGCTTTCAGCCAACTGGATGCTGTTGCAGTAAGCAAAGGACCCGGCAGCTATACAGGGCTGCGTATTGGTGTGAGTACAGCCAAGGGTTTTTGTTTTGCACACGACTTGCCACTCATCGGTATCGAAACACTTTATGCCCTGGCAGCCGGAATAGCCGGCAGCGACAGCAGGATGGAAACACACGATATGCTCTGCCCGATGATCGATGCCCGACGCATGGAGGTATATGCTGCCGTGTTTGATCAAAATCTGAATCAGGTGTTGCCCACCGAAGCTGTTATCATTGACGAAAACAGCTTTGCTGAGTTGTTCGCCAACAATAAGATCTGGTTTTTTGGTGATGGAGCAGCTAAGTGCCGACAAACCTTCGCCAACCAACCAAATGCTGCTTTTCTGGAAAATGTGAATCCTTCCGCATCTTTTATGAAGACAGCAGCTATTGAGGCTTTTGAGGCAGGCAAATTTGAAGATGTAGCCTATTTCGAGCCGTTTTATCTGAAGGATTTTGTTGCCGGAAACCCACGTGTGAAAGGCTTGCGTTAAACTTGTCCGTTTACTCTAATCAGGTTCATGTAAAACTTCATTCATCATTTCCTGTGAATAACCGATGATTAACGAGTTTGTTTCCGTTTTGTTTATTGTTTTTTACTTTTTACAGTAAAAGTAACGCTGGCTTCGTTGGCATCCGTATCCACTGCAGTAATGGTATGCAGGCCTTCCGGAAGGATGAGTGCCAGCTGATGTTTGTCCTTGGTGGTGCCAACAAAACGACTTCCCAAAAACCAGTTGATGGTGCTGTGATATTGTTCGTGTACTGCTTCCAATATCAAAGGATTCTGCTGTCCGTCGAAGTCAACCGGAAGGTAGATTTGCTGTCCGGGAAGCGGATAGTTGATACTAAGCTGATTTTCCTGAACGCATCCGGCCAAAAAGGGTGGCAAAGCTCTTGTGCTGCTGTTCTTTGCAAAATAATACAGTCCATACTCGGGTGGAACTACAAACCATTTCTTTGTAAGCATACTGCCAGGCTCGTAACAATTTGAATTTACTCTATACTTCCCGTCTTCTGTTAAATGTATGGTTTTATGAAATGGACAAATCAAGCCCGGATTTGCTTTAAGTGGTATTAGGATGGTGTCATTATCAGCACAATCCGGTCCGGCCAAATAGCCGCTTTCTTTACAAACAATCACTTCCTTAAACTCATCATATGTTAATTCGTGCTGCGATTGATCTGGTTGTGCCAATTCAAACAAACGAAACATCAAAGGGGCAGCCTTGCTGGTTCCTGTGAGTCCTGAAACTCCTTTCCCGCTTGCATTACCCACCCAAACAGCTACCAAATAATCCGAAGAAAGACCCACAGCCCAGGCATCGCGAAAGCCAAAGCTGGTACCTGTTTTCCAGGAAACAGCCCGTGAGGACGAAAAATAATGCCAGCCAGCTTCTTCATCGGGTCGTGCCAGCTGCCTGAGTGCTCGCAAAGTGATCCATGTGCTGCCTTTTCGGATGCCTGAAAACATTTGGCTGTCAGAAGCTTTGCCCCTGATTAAAACCGGATCAGAAATACGGACCTGATTATCAATACTTCTCAATGAATTAGCCAGAGCACTATAAGCCCTGGCCAATTCCCATAAGCTAACTTCTCCTCCTCCCAAAATCATGGATAAGCCATAATGATCCGCTCCTTTGGAAAAGGACTCAAAGCCAAGCCCGCCTAATACATCATAAAACTTAGCAAGTCCGTATTGCTTCAAAAGCAGCACAAAAGGGATGTTGAGCGAACGAATCAGGGCTTCATCAGCAGCTACAAGACCATCATATTGTTTGTTAAAATTTTGAGGCATAAATCCATTGATGTAAGTTGGCACATCGGGCAACAACATTTTTGGCAACACACTACCTTCTTCAATCGCGGCGGCGAAAAGAAAAGGTTTTAGAATACTGCCCGAGCTGCGCGCAGCCTGAATGATATCAACAGATTCACCTTGCTTGTTATCGTGATTAAGGCTGTTGCCTACATAAGCTTTCACCTCGTTTGTACGGATATCGAGGATGAGTGCAGCCATATTGTGCATGCCCTGTCCGGAATAGATTGCATCAAACTCAGCGACAATGGTATTGACATTCTGCTGCAAACCTGCTGATAGCGTGGTTTGGAAACGACCGGCACCCTGCTTCTTCATCAGATGATTCATCAGATGAGGTGCATGAGCAGGCGAAGCATCGGGTGGTTTGGGAAGCGGTTCAAGTAAGGCCAGTGCCAGACTTTGATCGTCGAACAACTTTTTTTGATGAAGCTGCCTCAATAACCGATCGCGCTTTTCCCTTAGAGCCTGGCTGTTTTTGCCGGGATAAATCAGAGAAGGGGCATTGGGTAAAACAGCCAGTGTGGCCGCTTCGGCCCAGGATAACTCGAAGGGCGAGCGGCGAAAATAACGCCACGAAGCAGCTTCCAAGCCAATCGTATTTCCCCCAAAAGGTGCATGGGTAGCGTAAAGCAACAGGATTTCTTCTTTGCTGAAAACAAACTCCAGCTTAACAGCCATCAGCATTTCGATCAGCTTTTGCTTGATATTTCGCGGTTTTCCAGGCCTGGAAAGCCGTGCCAGCTGCATACTGATCGTACTGCCGCCGCTTACAATTTTCTGCTGTCTGATGTTTTGAAAAGAGGCTCTGAGTAAAGCAGCCGGATTAACACCAAAATGATCATAAAAATACTGATCTTCAAAGCTTAAAAGAGACTTCTCAAATACAAATGGAATAGAATCAAGTGGCTCAAAACGCCATTGTTCGTCACGGCTGACGGTGGCATTCAGATATACGCCTTCTTCAGAAAGCAGGAGCGTGGCATAATCAGTAGAAAACTGTGGCAAAGGAACAATCAGAAATAGTAAAATCAAGCCAGCCATAGCCAGGCCAGTGCGCAAAATCCATTTTCTCCTTAGTGATCTTTTCAAAATTCGGCTAGTCTGTTTTAGTTCTTGACAACCACCACCTTTTTGCTTTTTGAGCGGGCATAAAACTTATCGCTGTACATGGATTCAACTGTTGCCGCAGGCAGGATGTAGCTGCCTTCGTAGGAAGCATTGAGCAAGACTTCGAAGTGTTTTGCTTTGTTGGGCTCCAGATTAAAAAACAGGTTGATTTTGTCGTCGCGAATATCCATATAGCTGGGTTGATCACCGGATTGCTGATAACCTTCGCCATAA
The DNA here is from genome assembly GCA_002440975.1 of Bacteroidales bacterium UBA6229. Classification (GTDB taxonomy): domain Bacteria; phylum Bacteroidota; class Bacteroidia; order Bacteroidales; family F082; genus UBA5536. Next base: position 12,084 of record DJWN01000093.1, on the reverse strand, counting down.
AGCCGGCTGTTGATGATTTCCCAACCCGAAGGGAAAATCTGGTTCAAAGCCATATTCGGAATGTATTTATCCCGATCAATGCCGGTATATCGCACTTCGAAAACAGCTTTAAAATCAGTGCCCTGAACGATCTTTTCCGGATCAATCACTTCACCGTTCAGGTTGTAGAACAACACTTTCAATCCAATATTTTTATCGATCCCCGGGCTGTTATCCTGCAAAGGCACACCTTCGGAACGATAAGTCACAAACAATAGATTTTCTGACTGATTTGTCACTTTTACTGTAGTATCGTGATCGCTTTGCCATTGGATGAGCTCGATGAGTTGATCTGTTTGTTGTTGCCTGACAGGCTGATCTTGAATCTGATAACTATATTTCATTTGATCATATTCAGCAGAAAAGAGTGGTTTTGCCCGCGCAACAGACATCAGCATCCAGGCAGTAGTTTGTGTGCTAAGCCAACGGTCGTTGTCAGATAAAACTTCTGACATCTCTTTGACAAGCCTGGCAGCAGCTTCTTTTTTGTCGAGCATGATCAAGGTTTCCAACAGCATGGCATAGTCACGCATCCGCGATCCGTAAGTATGCAACATGTCTTCGTACTCCGCAATTTCAAGCTGGGTCATATCCAGCAGGCTTTCTGCCACATCGGTTTTGCCTGTGAGGGCATAAGCCGCCGCCAAACGCCATTTGCTTCGTTCGTCAAGCTTTTCTTTTTGGCGCTGACGGTTCATCCCACTCATATCAGGATTACCACTCAACGCCAGCACATAAAGAAGATAGGCCTGATTAAGTTCATAGTTGGATTCATTGATACTGCTAGTCCAGTTATTGCTTTGGGTTTGCAGGTATGCGATGGTTTTGTCTTTGAAACCAAATGGCAGCGCATAGCCTTTGCGTTCAGCTTCCAATAAAAAATGCAAGGCATAAGTAGTGCCCCAGGCAGAGGTGTAACTTCCTCCGGGCCAATAGGCAAAACCTCCATTGGAAAGCTGATACTGCGTCAGCCGGCTGATCACCGACTGAATATTATTTTTAATTTGCTGTTGCTGTTGTTGGTCAGGCTCAATCAATTGATCCAGATAGAGTTGCGGAAAAGCCGATGAAACAATCTGCTCCACACACCCATAGGGATAATTGATCAACTCATTCAATCGGCCATTGAGGTTCAAAGGCGGCATGGCTGATACCTCCAATGAAAAATAATTGCTGCCGGGCATTCCCTGAAGCCTTGACGGGAGCGATTTTGTCTCGTTAGCTTCAAGCATTATTTGTTGAAAATGTTTGACCGGAGGGTTAGGGTTACGCACCTCTACATTCAGGTTGTAATCGGCTTTGCCCAGTTTGGTCTCCACTTGTAGGTGCAATTTGGCAATGCCGGTTTGTGCAGCCACTTTCAGCTTAAAAAAGCTTGTATGTTCTCCTGTTTCGGCAATCCGGATTTCCTTATGTGTGCTTTCGGCAATAAGTAAATCATTGGTATGCAGGCTGATATTGGCCGAGTTAATCTTTTCATCCATGATAAAAACCGAAACCGGCAGGCTTATCTCATCGCCCGGAGCCAGCACTCTGGGCAGGGTAGCCAGCACCATGACAGGTTTTTTTACCGGCATTATCCTATCGGTGCTGCCATACTGATTATGGTCACCAGCTATCAACATCGCTTTAACAGAGCCGATGTAATTTGGCATCGCGAAATTGTGTGTTGCTGATTCGCCAGATTTAAGTTGATGTGGCCCTGAAAACAGGACAACAGGTTTAAATCGGTTCTGTTCTTTCTTATCCCTATCAGCAAGGGCTTCATCTCCGCCGATACCAAACACTTTTTCTATCTTACCACCAAAAGCACCACTCACATAATCAAACATATCCCATGAATTCACCATCAGGGCTTTGCGTTGGAAAAAAGCCTGATAAATGTCGGGTGTTTTATAATTGGTGATATCCAGCAAACCTTCATCTACGATCGCCAGCGTATAGGTCATTGCTTTGCCGTTTTTTTCTTTCACTTCAAGACTGAACGGTTGCTTCGGTTCCACACTTTCGGGTAGTTGTATTTCTGGTAACAGTCTGGTTTCGGCATCTTCCACAAAAACCGGAATAACGCCAAACATACGGATAGGATTTTCATTAACCGTTTGGGCAAAAGGCTGTAACAGCGAAACACTGAGGTAAGCATTTGGTGCCATCTCCGTTGTGGCTTCCAGCTCAATAAGTCCACCGTTTTCGGTTATATCAACCCAAAAATTCTGGAGTATCTTTGTGCCTGACTCAACCGATACAAGTGCTTTTGATCCGGCTTCACCCGGAATATTTACCCTGATCGTTTCTCCTTTTTGATAGCTTTCTTTATCGGTGCTAAAGCTCAGACGAGTAGCAAAGCCATCGCCCTCGTTCGACTTACGGTAAGGCCAGTCAAAATATACAATCTGGCCTGTGCTGTGACCTCCCGGCTGAGACACCCGAACCAGATATCGACCCCAACTTTTTTCGTCAATTTTAAGCTTGAAGGAGCCTCTGCCATCTTGTGTCTGAATCGTTTGGCTGTGGATTGGTTTGTTGTATTGTTGCTGCATAAAATAGGCCAGATCGTTGCCATTGGAATGCCACCACCACTCCCATTGCAGTTGATACACCTCAACCAGAAGTTCCTTGGCATCAGTGGGTTTGCCTTGCTGATCAACGGAAGCTACCTCAACAGTATAATCACTACCCGATTCATAGTGCCAGCTATTGGCCGGTAATTCAGGCATACGCAATCCTATATAGGTTTCGAAAGGCGAGTAATCCTTGCTTATTTGCATGATACTGAATTCTCCTCCGGGCTCGAAGGCTTTCACGGTAAAGATCGCTTTGAGCATCGAAGGCGCAAAGTCGGTCAGGTTCTTCTCAAACGAAAACATAGCTCTCCCTTTTTCATTGGTTTGGCCATCGAAAACAGTTTCTTCGCGCATATCAAGCGTTTTTGCCGGATCGCTGAACACATATCCAGGGTAGCCTTTAAACGTGGTGTTTGCAGTTCTGAACTTCAGATCGGCTTTTACCTTTAGCTTTTTGCCCGGTGCTCCCTGAAGCCAGTTTACATCTAATGTGCCAGATACAGGCGTTTTGGCACTCAGCACCTCCTCATCAAAAGCCAGTTTGATTTTTAATCTGTTAGGCTTGATGGTTTCGATGCGCAGCGTTTTGCTAAACCAGGCCCCTCCAATCTTTATCCTGATGAGCCAGTTGCCTGTTGGATCTTTACTTTGCGTGACAAGATCGAAGCGGTAAAATTTGTTGACAGGCTTTGTCTGTACCAGCTTCTGCACCAGCTTGTTTTCGGGATTGTAAAGATGCAAAGTGGCGGCTTGGTTTTCGGGCATGGAATTTTCGGCATCGTTAACAACCATAGTGACATGGATGGTATCGCCCGGCCGCCAAACGCCACGATCGCCGTAAATAAAGGCATTCAAGCCTTCAACAGATTCCGAACCTCCCACATCAAAACTGGCATAAGACAGGGCCGAAGCCTCATCCACCCGCAGCCAGGTTTTTTCGTTTCCTCGTTTGGCCACAGCCAGCCAGGGCTGTTCGTCCAGTACAATCTCGGAGATTCCCTGATTATTTGTGCGCCCTATACTCATCAATTGATTTTGATGGTTAAAGAATGAAACCTCTATCCCAGCCAATGGTTGAGCAGTTTTGAGATCGGTCACAAAAGCCCGGTAAGCCTTTTTACCATTGGTTTTTACGATGATACCCAGATCTGACACCATCACATTGCGATACACCCAGCGATTTTGGTAATAGGTGTTGTGGCAGGGATTATCCACCTGTCGCCAGTCGTAATCATCCGTATATTCCCATTGCGGCCAGTAAAGGCCTTTGTCCCATATTTCGGTGGATTCATGATCGTCCTCTGCTGACAGTTCTGCTGTTTCAGCACCATCCTTACCCGAACAGGCATAAGTGGAATAGCTCTTTTTAAAACGTAACTCAACGCGATATAAAGCGCCCGGATCAGCATCAAAGAGTTTCTTCAGATCGAAGGAATAAGTGTTCCATAAACTAAGGTCGAGGGCACTTCCTTCGGTGAGATCGATTTTTTTCTTTAGGATCAGCCGTCCAAAATTTGCCAGATCGTTAATCCCGTCCAACTGATTGGATTGCAGGAAATAGGGAATATTCTGTTCAAATATTTGAATCACATACAAGTCAACGGCATTCAGGTTGACAGCTTGAAAAAAAACTTGTCCGTCGCCAGAAGAAGGAAGAATGACACCTGATTGCACAAAACGCACATCGGGTTTCACAGGTTCAAAGTTCACATCAATCTGCATTTCCTGGTTAAGTCGAAAACCCATGACATTTTGTAGGTCGGCACTTACAATAAGCTTGTGGGTACCACTCAGTCGTTCAGCCAGATAAATAATCAGGTTGTTGTCGCTTTTTCTTAGGATGAGTTTGTCGTTTTCATCTATTCGGACGAGCCCTGTAATCTCCTGATCCAGATGCAAAGGATCAGAAAACTGAAGTGTTAAAAGTTGATTAGGTGGCTGCTCCACAATAGTGCGAAGGAGTTTAAAATCGCTGAGTCCCGGAATTTCAACCGGAAGCTCGCCTTTGGCAGTGGCTCCAACAGCCTTTCCATCGTACATCAGCATTAGGTTTCTGCCCGATTCAAAACGTTCAATACTGTCCAGCACAAAGCGATGATGATCAGCCTTTGGATGTTGCCATTGCAGCTGGTTTTGAAGCACTTTGTCCGATAGTGTGATGAGTTTCTCAATTGCTTCGTTTTGTGCTACATCGGCCAGCAACACACTTCCTTCCACCCGATAAAAGCTGCCTTGAGAAATTAGATTATCAATACGAAGTTGTACATCCTGTTTTTTGGTCTGAAAGCTAAAAACTAGCGGTTCACTTGCGAGCTTTTCTTCCGACAGCAAATTGCCCAGCTCGATCCGACAGCTATAAAATTGATCTGGTTTGAGCCATTGATCAGGTTTAAATGCCAGTGTTTTATTATCGCGCCAATAGCTGGTACCTTTTGTATGTGGCTTCAACACAAGCGGCTCACCGGCAATCACATCCCCCTGTCGCGCCAAAGGTATGTCGGTGTTGAACCTGACCATGATTTCATCGCCAACCGAGACAATCCCATTGGTGTAAGCCTGTACAATAGCTCGAAAATCGTCTGAAAATTCATTGGTTTGTTTTGTTTCGTCGGTGCATGAATGGCCTGCAAAGATCAAAGCAAACAATGCGAAAAGGAAGTGCTTTCTCATGATGTTGAATTTAAAACATTTCAGTCTGCCCGCTTCTGGAAATTAAAAGAGCATTTTGAGGGTTGTTCTGTCAATAATCAGGATATAGTGCAGCTGCGAAACAAATTTAATGCAATACGAACAAACGCTATAACAAACAAACAAATTTCACGCAGGATAAACTAATGCAATCGAAGCAAAATGAAATAAAAAACGCCGGCTAAGTACCGGCGCTTACATGAATTAATCTTATTTGGATTGATGCAAGTGCACATCCATTTGTGGGAACGGAATATTAATACCTTCTTCGGAGAAGGTTTTATAAACCTTTTCATTCATTTCAAAGAAAACAGCCCAATAATCGGGAGCATTGAGCCAAACACGAACAACAATATTCACCGAGCTGTCACCCAGACTGGTCAATGCGATGAAAGGTTGCGGATCCTTATGAATACGGCTGTCTGCTTCTATCAATCGTAGCAGTATTTCACGGGCTTTGTCGTAGCTGTCGCCATAGGCAATGCCAAAGGTCCAATCCACCCGGCGGGTTTCTTTCTTTGAAAAATTGGTGATTGCACTATTTGCCAGGGCACCATTTGGGATAACAATTACTTTGTTGTCAACGGTTTTGAGGGTGGTATTAAAGATTTGGATTTCTTCAACAGTTCCCATATGTCCTTGTCCGTCGATAAAATCGCCAACACGAAAAGGCTTCAGAATCAAAATGATGATCCCGGCCGCAAAGTTTTGCAGCGCGCCTTGCAACGACAAGCCAACGGCCAGTGAAGCAGCACCTAACATGGCAATAAAAGAAGTCATCTGTATGCCCACCATACTCAGCACACTGATGATTACCAATATCTTAAGCATAATGCTTATAAAGGTTCCCAAAAACCCACGCAAAGATGGATCTATCTCGCGTTTTTCCATAAGCTTGCGTAAAGATTGACTGATTTTCCCAACGATCCACAAACCAACGATAAGAGCCAGAATGGCACCAATTAGTTTCAGTCCGTAAGTCACTGCAAAATCCATTATCAGTTCAGTCGCTGATGACAGATTACTTGAAATGTTTGTGAAGTTTTCGTCCATGATTGTCGAATTTGGTTAATTTAATATATGACAGGCAAATATACAAAATCAACTACAAGAAAAAATATTCTATTAGTTCGGTATGTATCGAACTTATTTTATTATTTTTACCCCAAATAAAAATATAGATGAACCACATACAAAACCGTCAGGAATACATTGAAGAATGCGGCCTGATAATGGAGCAATCAGGCCTAACGCGCATGGTGGGCAGGATTATTGGTTATCTTGCCGTTACTGATAAGGAACTCGTTAGTTTTGATGAATTTACAGAAGTATTACAAGCAAGTAAAAGCACCATAAGCACCAGTGTAAAAATGCTAACTTCAATGAATCTGATCAAAGCAGCCACTCTTCCCGGCGACAGAAAAACCTACTACCGGCTGGCACCGGATTATTGCTGGTCGCAGATTCTCAGACTCAAAACCGGAATCCTGTCCATCATGTATGCCATGTTTATAAAAGGTATTGAATTCAGAATCCGTAAAACAGATAAAACAGCCCAATGGCTTACCGAAGCTGCTGAATTCTATAAGTTTATGGAACAGGAAATTCCAGGGCTACTGGACAAATGGGAAGCCCAAAAACAACTCACCAAATAAATATAAGTTCTGTACTAATCGAACTTAAGAAATGAAAAATATAAAAAGCCTTTTGTTTCTGATTTCTTGTCTGATTGCATTTTTAAGCCTTACAAGCACAAGAAAATGTTAGAGACATCATCCGTAAAATGGAGCAACACACCAAGGGCGATGCCATGTATGCTGAGGTGAGTATGCAAACCATCAGACCCCTGTACACGCGCAAAATCACGCTAAAATCCTGATCGCTGGGAAACGATTACACCTGATCTTTATCACTGGATCAGCACGCGACAAAGGCATCGGCTACCTACAACGCAGCAAAGAAATCTGAAATTACCTGCCCCATATCGACCGCACCATCAAGATGCCACCTTCGATGATGTCGCAATGCTGGATGGGCAGCCTCTTTACCAATGACGATCTGTGGTGTGCGAAAGCACTATACTCGACGATTATGATTATCGCATCCTGACCGAGGAACAGCTTGATGGCTACGATTGCTGGAAGATTGAAATGATCCCACATCCCGAATCATCGGTGGTTTACAGCAAGGTTTTGCTCTGGGTGGCCAAAGAACATTATTTTCAGATCCGTATCGAAAATTATGATGAAGATGATGAACTGGTCTCAAATATGTATTTTAAAGATGTTAAGCTGCTGAGGGGCAGAGAAATTCCTGCTGTAATGGAGATGGTGCCAGCCAACAAGCCCGGGCACAAAACTGTACTAACAATTCATGTGATCGACTTTTAGCCTAAGATCGAACGAAGCTTTTTCTCCATTCAAAATCTGAAGAAGATACGCTAACCGCCTAAAATCAGCTCCTATGAAGCTATTAATCACACTGGCCTGGCGGAACCTCTGGCGCAACAAAAGACGTACACTTATCACAGCTTCGTCAGTATTTTTCGCCGTAATTCTCGCGTTGATCGGTGAATCGATGATAAAAGGTTCGCACGAGGCGATGATCAACAATATGGTGAAGCTCTCAACGGGCTATATTCAATTGCAGGACAGCCTTTATGAAGACGAACCATCTGTGGATCATGCTTATATGTTTGATAGCAGCGTGAAACAGATCATTCAGCAAAACAGCCATATAGCCTATATCGTTCCTCGTTTCGAATCGTATATGCTTGCAGCTACCGATCAGGCTACACGTCCTGTGATGCTACGCGGAGTGGATTTTGAAGCAGAATACCTGTTAAACGCCTCAAGTCATAAGTTGATAGCAGGTTCTTTGCTTGATAAAGCTGATCAGTCGGTGCTACTGGCCGAAGGACTTGCCCAAAGGCTTAAAATGCAGGTAGGAGATTCAATCATTCTGGTCGGGCAAGGCTTTCGGGGATGAGTGCCGCAGGAATTTTTCCTGTAAAAGGAATCGTAAAAATAAGTCTGTCCCGCATGAACGACCGCCTGATTTATGTGCCGCTTGCTGCCACACAACAGCTTTTTGGAGCCGAAGAACGACACACAGCCTTGTTGATAACACCCCAGTACCTTATGCAAACCGATAAGCTGGTGCTAGAACTGCGGGCAAAATTCGATCCGAAATGGTTTAAGGTGTTAAGCTGGAAACAGATGATGCCAAGTCTGCTACAAAGCCTCAAACTTGACCGGGCATCGGGTATGTTGATCATTTATATGCTCTATCTGGTTGTTGGCTTTGGGATCCTGGGAACCGCACTCACCATGATACTCGAAAGGCAGCGTGAGTTTGGCATCTTGCTCAGTGTAGGCATGAGGCGTGGCCAGCTGGCATTGATCACCTTCGTGGAAACTGTCTTTATCAGTCTGATTGGCGTTGCTGCTGGGCTCATAGGAGGATTACCCATTCTTATGTATATGCACCATCATCCTATACACTTTGGAAAGGAAATGGAATCGATGTTCGAGGCTTACGGAATGGAAGCTGTAATGCCCTTTGCGCTTGATATTTAAGCGTTTAGCTCGCAGGCAATCGTTGTATGGCTGATTACCTTGGTCATCGGACTGTATCCTGTATTAAAAGTGTTCAGGATGAATATTTTAAAGGCTGCAAGAAACTAAAACTTAATACGTATGATGTTAATTAAAATAGCCTGGCGAAATATCTGGCGCAACACCAGCCGAAGCCTTACCATACTCATTGTCATCATGATAGGTTTGGCGGCTGCTTTGATGTCTATGGCCTTCTCGATGGGTTTTGTTCAGCAAAGATTCAACAATGTGATTGAGCGTTTTGTGTCGCACATTCAAATTCATAATCCCGAGTTTGTTCACGACGGAGAAGTATATCGATACCTTGACAAACCACAGAAGCTGTTAAATCACTTTCACAAATACCTGAAATTAAACAAATAAAGACCCAATGACTTATCCAAACACAAAATTTGGAATTGACATTTATTCGGAATTAAGTTTTTAAGTACAAAGCATTTTTGTCGGTTTAGATGTTCATCTAAAGACCTGGACAGTGACAATTTTAACAGAATCATTACTCCATAAGACCTTTAAGCAACCGGCCAGTCATTTGGTCTTGCATAACTATCTTACGAGACACATTCCACAAGCAACATACTTACTCTGTTTATGAAGCAGGTTTTTGAGGTTTCATGCCTCATTAATAGGTTACAGGAACCGGGGATAAAGAACATTGTGATAAATCCGGCAGATATACCAACAACACAAAAACTACACTTACAAAAAGATAATCCTTACAAATTCTTGTACATCAAGCCAAGCAGCAGCAAAAACTTTTACTTGAGGCAACAAAGAAAATGAAGGAGTTATCATCAAGTCAGAAGTATGAGAAGAATATTAAACTGTTACACACAGTGCCAGGGATAGGATTAATCACAGCCCTCACGCTATTAATGGAAATGGAAGATATTAGCAGTTTTCGCAATACGGATCATTTCGCTGGCTACATCGGATTCCAACACGACATTCAAGCGGCGAGAATGCCCGAGTTTGGTTGCAGCTTCAACCCGTAAACCCATCTTCTACAATACCATCTCCGGAATCTCACCGTCAACTATAAGCTTACCTTCTGTTTTTGCAACAATCTCTTCCACACTCACGCCGGGAGCCCGTTCGAGTAGTTTAAAACCTTTTTTAGTTACCTCAACAACGGCCAGATCGGTCACAATTTTGCTCACACATGACACTCCGGTAAGCGGAAGGTCGCAACTTTTGAGTAGCTTGGAGTTACCTTCACGATCGGTATGCGTCATGGCGACAATGATATTTTTGGCCGAAGCCACCAAATCCATGGCACCACCCATGCCTTTTACCATCTTGCCTGGAATCTTCCAGCTGGCAATATCGCCCTGCTCTGAAACCTGAAAAGCACCTAAAACAGTGAGGTCGATATGACCGCCACGAATCATGGCAAAGCTGGTGCTCGAATCAAAAAAGGCAGCACCTTTGGTATAAGTAATCGTTTGTTTGCCGGCATTTATCAGGTCGGCATCCACCTCATCGGGATGCGGGAAAGGCCCGATGCCTAATAAGCCATTTTCACTTTGCAGCGTCACCAACATGCCATCGGGGATGTAGTTTGCCACCAACGTTGGAATACCAATTCCCAGATTTACGTAATAGCCGTCTTCAATTTCTTGTGCAATGCGTTTGGCAATGCTATTTTTATCTAAAGCCATAATTTTCGTTTTTCAGTTTTACTTGCGGGTTGTAACAAATTCGATCCGTTTTTCCAGATTTTCTGATTTAAAAATCCGTTGCACAAACACACCAGGAGTGTGAATTTGATTGGGATCTAGTTCGCCAGCCGGCACCAGCTCTTCCACTTCGGCAATGGTGATTTTGCCAGCCATCGCCATAGCCTGATTAAAGTTGTTGGCCGTGTGGCGGTAAATCAGATTACCATGTGTATCGCCCTTCCAGGCTTTAACGATGGAAAAATCAGCTGTAAGTGCATGTTCGAGCAGATGCATCTTGCCGTTAAACTCCCGAACTTCTTTTCCTTCGGCTACTTCAGTACCATAACCGGCAGGCACAAAAAAAGCGGGAATACCAGCACCTCCGGCCCGGCATCGCTCGGCCAGCGTGCCCTGCGGGATAAGCTCCACTTCCAGCTCGCCACTCAGCAGCTGTCGTTCAAATTCCGCATTTTCGCCCACATAAGACGAAATCATCTTGCGGATCTGATGCTTCTTGAGCAACAAACCCAGCCCAAAATCATCCACGCCGGCATTGTTTGAAATACAGGTAAGACCCTTTACATTGCTTTCGACCAGCGCAGCAATACAATTCTCGGGAATACCGCACAGCCCAAAACCTCCCAGCATCAGCGTCATATCATCAGCTATCCCGTGTATGGCTTCTTGTGCGTTTTTTACTACTTTATTCATAAGGTGGTGTTATTTGTTTTTTTAGAACAGTTGAAGTGTATCATTAAAAAAACACACACTGTCCGATTTAGCTTTAAGGCACTAAGATAATAGTTTCAGCTAAAAACAAAGAAATTTTTTATTAAATGGTGTTATATAAAGGTAGCAGATTGATATAAAACAGCCTGTCTGAAACATTATCTCTGTCCTGCCTTTGTCATGTTTCATTAAAAAAGGCTGATAATCAATATTTATCAGCCTTTTTCGTTGTACCCGGAGCCGGGGTCGAATCTACCTGGCTAACACCAGTTAGACAGGCCGGCACGAGTGTTATCCCTGCTGTTTTTCTTTAAAATAATTCCTAATGTAACGCTTCCCCATCGTGCTTTTCAACTCCTTCTCCCTTTTTCGGGCAAGATCGCGGGTAGCAAACTCCTCTGTAAGCACTAATTCAAATGGACGATAAGCTTTTGTTGAACGGTTATAGCCCCTATTATGATGTTCCAATCGCCTTAGCAAATTATTGCTCTGACCAACGTAAAACCAATCCTTCTCAAGACTTTTTAGTACATAGACTGTAAACATAACTCCTTAATTAAAAAAGGAAGCCCTTGAGCTTCCCTTTGTACCCGGAGCCGGGGTCGAACCGGCACGAGTGTTACCTCACTGGTTTTTGAGACCAGCGCGTCTACCAATTCCGCCATCCGGGCATTGGATTTGGTATAAATGAGGCGCAAAAGTACGACTTTTTTTAAAGATACAATAACACAAAATAAATTGTCCATTTCACTTTCTTTATCCCCTTAAATCCGCAAGCAACCTATA
>DJWN01000064.1 GCA_002440975.1 Bacteroidales bacterium UBA6229 | reverse complement strand
GATCAATAAAATCCAAAAATATTTCATCGATAATTTCTCAAATTTTGTCGTTTTCGACTGGCCAAATGTAGCTAATTCCCAAAATAAAAACTTCCCGTTTGTAGGGCTTTAAATCATCAATTTCTAATGCTGTTTTTCCAGTTAAAAACTACTCTTTAGATAATATTTTACAAATACAAAGGAAAGCATTTTTCGAATTTGACAGAGAAAGTAAATCACATAATTATATACGAAAATGCCCGTGAAATAAGATTCACAGGCATTTCGGGGGTTAAAACAATAATGAAAAACTAATTAGTTGGTTATGTTTGCTGAAACGCTACTAGTGCTCTCGTTGATGAAGTAGAAAGTTTTTCCGCCATAATCTGCACTGCTGATTTTGATTGGGGCAACCTGCACAATTGAGGCATCAGTGCTCAGGCTGCTCAGGTCGTCAGCCGTAAACTGGCACGATACCGCATTGCCGGGCAGTACTTTTAACACACTTCCACCTGAAAATATACAGAATCAGCATTGTTTACGGAAGCCACGGTAAGAGTGTATCCGGATTTGGAAACATCCGAACTGCTTGTAACAGCACCTACACTCGGGAAAGCTGTGTTAACCGTATGCGTAAACGATGGGATATTGCCATTTCCGGAAACATACCAGGTAATATCACCACTCAGATCGATTCGGGTTGGGTTGGTGAGCGATGGGGTGAAAGCATAATTGTTGTTGGAGTGTATTGTGAGGGCATTGCCTTTGAGCTCAACTGTTCCGGCATCGGTAAATGAATTGTAAGCATCATCACTAAACACTGCTACTCCAAGGCCTATTGTCGTGGTAACATCTCCGATAGGTGTTGAGGTTATGTTTTGGGTTTTAATAGCGACAAGTGTTCCTGACCCCATCTGTGGCATCGGGTTATCAGTGGGAGGGTTATCGCCGCCACCCGGATCTGTAGTGTCGTCATCTTTTTTATTACAGGAAGCAAGCGTAAAAGCTGCCAAAAAGATTCCTGCCAGGGCAAGCTGGCTGAGGTTTCTTAAATTTAAATGAATTGATTTCATAACTCTTAGTTTTTGAGGTTTTTTGATTAATGAATAGGTGACAAAATTAGGCTGGCTGGCAGACAAAAATACTGTGGTAAAATACTGATTTGCATCCGTATATTACCGTAGATTATGCCTAAAATGGAAATTATGGGCAAGGAAAACCAGCCTTTTTTGCTCAGGCAGGGAATAAATTTGGTTAAATTTACTTTCGGATTTTCTTAGAATAATTCGGCAAAAACCGGCCAGGGTTCATTCTGAGGCAAAGGTGCCTGAAAAGTTAGTATTTCCTTTGTTACCGGATGCTGAAAGCTTAACTTCCAGGCATGAAGGCTGATAGAAGCATCGGGGTTTGATCTTTTTGCGCCATATTTTAAGTCGCCTTTCACCGGACAGCCAATGGCAGCCAGCTGGGCACGTATCTGATGATGCCTGCCTGTGAGCAGGTTTATTTGGAGCAGCGAATAGTGATCTGCCTTGGCAAGCAAGGTATATTCGAGGATGGCTTGTCTGGCTCCCGGAGTCTCTTGCGAAACGGCGTATGATTTATTCTGTTTTTCGTTTTTCTTCAGAAAATGAATGAGTTTGTCAGCGGGCTTTTGGGGAGTGCATTTGACTATGGCAAGATAGGTTTTGTGCCAGTTTTTATCTTTTAGCTGTATCGTCAAACGGCTCAGTGCTTTGCTCGTTTTGGCCAGCAGCAGCACACCACTCACAGGCCGGTCGATGCGATGCACCAGACCAACAAAAGCAGCACCGGTTTTTTTGCCTTTCCATTTCAGATAGTCGGCAGCTTCGTCGAGTAAAGAAGCATCACCGGTTTTGTCGCCCTGCACTAATTCGGATGGCCGTTTGTTGATCACTAAAAGGTGATTGTCTTCGAACAATACGCGCGATTCAAACGGATGCGGCATATACAAAACAAGAGTTAACGGAGGTGATTAATATTGTTCCCGCTCATTAGGAAAGTCAGCGGTTTTCACATCACTAATGTAACTGAAAACAGCGGTCTTGATTTCGTCGTGCAGGTTGTGATAGCGACGTAAAAAACGAGGCGAAAACTTTTGATTAATGCCTAACATATCATGCAAAACCAGCACCTGACCGTCCACCTGATTGCCAGCACCGATGCCAATAATTGGAATTCTGACACTTTGTGTTACTTCGGCTGCCAGATGTGCAGGAATTTTTTCGAGCACGATGCCAAAACAACCTGCCTGTTCAAGGATTTTTGCATCACGTCTCAGCTTTTCAGCTTCTTTGTCGTCGGTAGCCCGAACCACATAAGTGCCGAACTTATTGATGCTTTGCGGTGTGAGGCCGAGATGCCCTAAGATTGGAATGCCGGCACTCAGGATTCTGTCAACCGATTCCACAATTTCTTCGCCGCCTTCCATCTTGATGGCATTGGCTCCTGATTCTTTCATAATCCGGATGGCCGACGAAAGGGCTTCTTTTGAATTACCCTGGTAAGTGCCAAAAGGCATATCCACAACCACCAGCGATCTTTTTACTGCCCTGGCCACCGAGCTGGCATGATAGATCATCTCGTTTAAAGTGATGGGCAAAGTAGTTTTGTGCCCGGCCATTACGTTAGAGGCACTATCTCCCACTAAAATCACATCAATGCCTGCTTCGTCCAGAATTTGTGCCATCGAATAATCGTAGGCTGTAAGCATTGCAATTTTTTCACCTTTAAGCTTCATCTCCTGAAGAACATGTGTGGTGATCTTTGGGATATCTTTTGAAGAATACATGATTGTTATGATTTTCATGCAAAAGTAATGATTTTTAATTGTAGAAAACATAGCTTCTGATCCCCAAAAACTTAATCTTGAGCCCACTCCGAATAGTCAAAAAACTGCTGAATTTTAGCTTTTTGACCCCTGCCTCCTAAAGGGGGAAAGCTAAAAATCAGCAGTTTAAGAAAGTCCCCCTTGGGGGATTTAGTAGCAAATTGACTTTTCGCGGTGGACTCAATCTTGCATTTGTAAATCGGCTATTCCATTTTCATGCCGAATCTAAGAGTTGTTTTCATTAACCGACTAATCGAATACCGTTTACTGGTCTGTGGTTGAATGGGAGAAAATATATTGTAATTTTGGCCGTTTATCAGGAAACCGGATTTTCTGATATGTTTTTTACAAAATAATCCAAGGAACTCATGAATTTCAAAAAGATTACCGGCATTTTTGTTGTTTTGGTCACACTTTGGGCAGGATTAAATTCGTGCAGCACAGATGTTGATTTGTATGCTGACTACAAAGATATTACAATTGTTTATGGCTTGTTGGATGCCGGCCAGGACACCAATTTTATAAAAATCACCAAAGCTTTTCTTGGGCCAGGAAATGCACTTGAAATTGCAAAGGATCCGGATTCGAGTAACTATGCCGAAAAACTTAATGTAATCCTTCAGGGCAGGAAAAATGGCAACGACTTGACTCCAGTTGTATTGGATACCCTTACTATTCACAATAAGCTGGCTGGCGATTCAATTTTTTATTTTCCAAGTCAGTTGCTTTATTACACAGATGCAAGCCTTGATGCGGAAGCTACCTATACCCTGAAAATTGCACCAGAATCGAAAGCCATCGAAGCTAAAACGGATTTGATTGCTTCGTTTGGCGTTGTAAGGCCGGTTAATATGATCAATTTTGCTTCCACCCTTGCCACCCAGGTTGAATGGAATTCGGCGCGCGGAGGTAAACGTTATGAGGTGCAACTCGTTTTTAATTACAAAGAGTTACGTCCCGGAAATCCGGATACTATTTACAAGCAAATGGACTGGAATCTGGGAACCCGTCATGCGCAAAATCTTAATGGAGGCGAAGCCATGAGTGTGAGCTATATGGGTAGCGATTTTTACAACCGGCTGGGACAGCAGCTTGATGACGCACTCAACGTAAAACGATGGGCAGGCAAAGTGGTGCTTACAATTTCGGCAGGAGGCGATGAGCTGAGTACTTTTATTGATGTGAATGCACCCTCAAACAGCATCGTTCAGGAAATACCGCAGTACACAAACATTACAAATGGTTACGGAATTTTTTCGGCTCGCAGCAAAGCAGAAAAAACATACAAACTAAGTGTACTTAGCGAAACAAAACTGGTTGAAGATTACAATTGGGGCTTTAGATTCGAACGTTGATTTTCACTGACAGGCTTGGAGCTGTCGCAAACTGTCTTTTTGTCATTCCTGTTTATCATTTCCCATGATCTCAGCAGAATTTATTGTTAAATAGTTGATAGTAAAGGCGTTTAACAATCGCTTTGCTTTTTCGTTTTGGCCGAATAAGTCCTTTATTTGTAACTTTTTTCTTCCATATGGTTTTGGCACAATCCTTGACAAACACCAATTCAAAGCATAAGAATTGAACATAAATTTTGATAAAAAGGAGGAAAACTAAATGGGAAAAATAATTGGAATTGACCTTGGAACAACCAACTCATGCGTTGCAGTAATGGAAGGTAACGAGCCGGTTGTAATCCCGAACAGCGAAGGCCGTCGTACAACGCCTTCAATCGTGGCATTTACCGAAAACGGAGAACGCAAGGTGGGTGATCCTGCCAAACGTCAAGCCATCACAAACCCCGAAAAGACTGTTTCTTCGATCAAGCGCTTTATGGGCGAAACATTCGATCAGGTTTCTAAAGAAGTTGGCCGGGTACCTTATAAAGTTGTTAAAGGTCAAAATAATACACCACGCGTTCAGATTGATGACCGTATGTACACCCCGCAGGAAATTTCGGCTATGGTGCTTCAGAAAATGAAGAAAACCGCTGAAGATTACCTGGGCCAAACGGTAACCGAAGCAGTAATTACCGTACCCGCTTATTTTAGCGATTCCCAAAGACAGGCTACTAAGGAAGCCGGTGAAATTGCTGGTCTCAAAGTAAAACGTATTATAAATGAGCCTACCGCCGCAGCTTTAGCCTACGGTTTGGATAAAAAGAAAAATGACGTAAAAGTTGCCGTGTTCGACCTTGGTGGGGGTACTTTTGATATCTCAATCCTTGAATTAGGTGAAGGAGTTTTCGAAGTAAAATCAACCAATGGTAATACTCACCTGGGTGGTGACGATTTTGATGATGCGGTGATTCAGTGGCTGGCTGACGAATTTAAAAAAGACGAAGGCCTTGATCTGCGTAAAGATCCGATGGCACTTCAACGCTTGAAAGAAGCAGCCGAAAAAGCAAAAATCGAACTTTCCAGCTCTACCGAAACAGAGATCAACCTGCCCTATATTATGCCGGTTGATGGCGTGCCAAAGCACCTTGTTCGTAAGCTCACCCGATCGAAATTTGAACAGCTCACCGATAAACTCATTCGTGGAACCATCGAACCTTGCCGTCAGGCACTTAAAGATGCCGGAATGACAGCAAGTGATGTGGATGAAGTGATTTTGGTTGGTGGTTCAACACGTATTCCTGCGATCCAAAATATAGTGAAAGAATTTTTCGGAAAAGAACCTTCGAAAGGCGTAAATCCTGATGAAGTAGTGGCTGTTGGTGCTGCTATTCAGGGCGGTGTGCTTACCGGAGAGGTTAAAGATGTGCTTCTGCTCGACGTTACACCGCTTAGCCTGGGCATAGAAACCCTTGGCGGTGTGATGACAAAACTCATCGAGTCGAACACAACTATTCCAACCAAGAAATCAGAGGTGTTCTCAACGGCAGCTGATAATCAACCTTCTGTTGAAATTCATGTGTTGCAGGGCGAGAGGCCAATGGCCAATCAAAACAAGAGCATCGGACGTTTCCATCTCAACGATATTCCACCTGCACCTCGCGGCGTTCCGCAGATTGAGGTAACTTTTGATATTGACTCGAACGGTATTTTGCACGTTTCTGCCAAAGACAAAGCTACCGGAAAATCGCAAGGTATCCGCATCGAAGCATCTTCTGGGCTTACTGATGCCGAGATCCAGAAAATGAAGGATGAAGCTGCGGCTAATGCAGAAACAGATAAGAAAGAACGCGAGAAAATAGATAAACTAAATTCAGCTGATGCTCTGGTATTCCAAACCGAAAAACAGTTGAAAGAATACGGCGATAAACTTCCGGCTGATAAGAAGTCAGAAATAGAAAGTGCCTTGGAAGAGCTCAAAAAAGCACATCAAAGTCAGGATATTCCCGCCATAGATGCAGCCATGGAAAAGCTTAACGGGATCTGGCAGTCGGCTAGTGAGGAGATGTACAAAAACACACAGCAGTCTCAGGCTGGTGCCCAACCCGGTGCTGATGCCAACGCTGGTTCATCTGCCGGACAAGGTGGCGATGAGGAAGTAACTGATGTGGATTTTGAAGAGGTTGACGATAAAAAGTAAAATTATCTTAATCTTAATATATTTAGGGCTTGATCCATTGGTGATCAGCCCTTTTTTATTGTTTTTTTAATCTATCAAGCTTTTTTTATCCTTAACTTTGGCGTTTGAAATTGTGGAATTATTCTCAAAATTTTAAGCTTATGAAAAAACTTATCTTTACTATTTTAAGTCTGACTTTTGTAGCATTTTTAATGCCTCTGCAAGCCCAAAACCTGGTTGTGAATGGCAACCTTGAAGCATGGAACTCTGATACCGAACCTACCGGATGGAACAAGGCCGAAAGCATTTCCAAGGAATCGACCACTGTTCATGGTGGTAGTTTTTCGGCCCGTCACACTTCTGGCGATGGCACCCTTGATTTTCAGCAGGATGTTGATGGTATTGTTCCCGGAACCACTTATACCATTGAGTATTATTATTATGACAACGATCCGGCTGCCCGCACCCGTATCTGGTCATACTGGATGGACGAGGGCAATACCTACCTGGATGATGATGCTGAGGTTTTGCGCCCGGGCACCTACAGCGAAGATAATGCCAACTGGATGCATTATTCACAGATACTAACAGCTCCTGCCAGTGCGGCAAAATTTCGCTTTGAAGTGCGTGTTTACAAACAGGACGGTAATTCAGGCGGTTCCGTTTTTTATGACGACTTCTCCATCAGCGGAGATATAGTGATCAAACCCGAACCTTCCAATTATCCCACCGCTTTTGCTGCTGAAACCGGAGATCTGGGTGTTAACCTCAGCTGGACAGACGCTACCGGTGAACAGCTACCGGATGCTTATCTGATTCTTGGTGAAGCATTGGTAACCAGAGGATTGAATTTTGATCTTCCGGTTGATGGTACTCCTGTTGCGAACAATCTGGATATCTCAATGGGATATATTGTCTGGAATGTGCCTTTTGGTCAGGAAGCGCATGTTTTTAGTGCTTTGGAGCCTAATACAACCTATCATTTCGCCATTTTCCCTTATACAAATCTTGGCGAAAATATTGATTATAAAACTGATGGAGCTTATCCTGAGGTTACCATAACTACTTCAAACACGGTTGCATTGCTCAACGAGCCCTTTGACCAGGATTTAGGGGTTATGAGTACTTATAACGTTGTTGGAGATCAGGAATGGTCGCACAGTACTTTTGGTGCTGATCAGTTTGCGCGTATGTCAGGTTTTTCAGGCAGTGCTATGCTTAATGAAGACTGGTTGATCAGCCCCGAAATGGATATCACCAATATGCAGTCTGCAAATCTCAGCTTCCGTACAGCTTACAATTTTGACGGCGATCCGCTTCGTATGATGGTTTCAAGTGATTACGACGGACAGGGCAATCCCAATGATTTTAGTTGGACAGATTTAACAGATCAGTTCGACTGGTCATCGGGTGGATACGAATGGGCAGAATCCGGTTCAATGGATATTCTTTCTTATGCAAATCCTAAATTGTATGTGGCCTTTAAGTACACTTCCACTACCGCTGCTGCCTCCACCTGGGAGGTTGATTACGTTAGGGTAATTGGACAAGGAACCGTTGGCGTTAACGAAATGATGACACAAACAGTTAAAGTGTATCCCAATCCTGTTACTGATCAAATCAGATTCAGTTTGGAAGCTGATGCAAGCATTCAGATTGTTGACATGACCGGTAAACTGGTTTACAGTAATCAACTGAATGCCGGTGACAGCCGGATTGATGTATCCAGCCTCAAACAAGGAGTTTACATGATAGGCTTCAGCTTTGAAGATGGTACTTACACCAATACTCGTTTTGTAAAATAATTTACAATAGAATCGAAAATGAACTGCACAAGGGATAGTTTCCTTGTGCAGTTTTGTTTTTAAAACTCTGGTATCATAAAAATTATTTATTTTCGTTAGCTTGCTAGCATACCAAATTCAAATGAAGCAATTCGGCTGTATATTATTTTTATTTTTAATCATCTCGTCAATACAGGCTCAGGAATATGAACCTGTGAGACTGGAATTACCAACCCGGATCGATAGCAAGAGCTATGGCTTTGAGTTGTTGGGCAAGGAGGGCTTAATGCTATTTTATGAGCGTAGCGAGCTGGACGAAAATAACAGACGCAAATGGTATTTTTCGAAACTAGATACCAATCTTACCGAACAGTGGGTTAAGCTTGTTTCACTTTCGGAAGGTATGCGCATACATAAGATTCTTTCAACAGAGGAACGATTGGTCGTTTTATTTTTAAATAATACGGGCAAAAGGCAGGGGTCAATACCTTATGAAATTGTAAGTTTTCATTTGAAGAATGAAAAGTTCAGCCTCATGGGAGGAGATTTTCCGGCACAGGCCGAAATTAGCAAGCTTGCTGCTGTTGATGATAAATTAATGATAGGTGTTAATTTAGCAGATAATCAGGCCGACCTGCTATTTTTCGATCTTTCGAAAGGGAGTTTAACACCAATCGATCTATTATCTGAAGGACAGTATTTGATCAGTGAGATAGACCTTATGCCAAATAGCAGAAAATTTGGCGTTTTTATAAAACGTTTTGGAAATAAAAGATTTGAGGCGGATATATTTTTAATTTTTGATGTAAATGGTCAATTAATCAATCGCTTTGAGATTACGGACGAGCAAAACCGGTATTTGGCATCAGTTGGGTTTTTAAGTCAAACTGATGAAGTGGTGGCTATTGGCACTTACGAACGCGAGAAAAGCAAGCCCATTGTCCTGAAAAACGCACAGGAAACAACAGCTCGTGAGGCGGCAGGCTTGTTTTATTTGCAGTTGAAACCAAACGGACAAAGCAATATTCAGTATCATCCTTTTGCCTCTTTGCCAAATATTGATAATGCCTTGGCCAGCGAGGATCTGATGCGCTACAGGCAGCAACAATCCCGAGGAAAAGTGAACATAGAAGAAACCGATATAGCATTTCAGTTCTACGAACCTCAGCTGATCAAAAAGGATGGACTGTTGTTATTTTCGGCAGAGGCATTTCGCCCACGTTATCGGGTTGAATCAAGGATTGATTATGATTTTTATGGCCGTCCGATACCCTATACTTACACCATTTTCGAGGGATATCAGTTTTTCAATACCATACTGGTTTCATTCAATAATGAGGGTAGCGTTAACTGGCTCAATACCTTTCAGATACGAGATATGACCAGCTATGAGCTCGAGCGTCATGTTATTGTGTCGGCTCACGAGTCGGAGGTGTTGGCAGCTGCTTATCACGAAGGTGTGTTGCACAGTAAGCTTTTCGATCCGGACGGAGAGCTGATAGGAGAACCTGCCCGCACAAACCTGGACTTACGCTTTTCGAATGACCGGCTTCTGGAAGAGAACTTTGGCCGGCTGGATTATTGGTACAGCAATTATTTTGTTGTTACAGCCAATCAAAAGATCAACAACAGCCGGCTTGTCAGCAATAATCCAAGAAGTGTATTCTTTATCCAAAAAATTGCATTTGAATAGGAAGAAATTTGAAATGATTGCTTACGTATTTTTACTTAAAATCAGATTGATATTTTCTTATTTTTGTAACCGAATCTTACAAACAATTCGTAATGAGCTTTATAAACAAAGCAAGTGAGTTTATAGCTTATTTATTCAGGGCAAAAGGATTACACGGACTGCATTCCCCATTTGTTTATCAATTGGCTGGTGAAGTGCTTTACGATAATCATCATTATCCCGAATATGAAGCATTACAACGCCAGCGCAAACGCTTGCTTAGTAACCGAAACTTTATCGAAACAGTTGATTTTGGTGCCTCAGCTGGCTCAAAAGTGTTTATCACCTATCGGGCCAGGGTGCAGCAGCTTGTGAAAAGACGCTCACATGCCGAACGTTTTAACCGGCTGCTTTTTCGATTGTCGCATCATTTCAAGCCCGAATATATGCTTGAGTTTGGCACGGCTGCCGGTTTGGGGGCCGCAGCATTGGCATTGGGAAATCCTGATTCGAAAGTTATCACACTCGAAGGCTGTGCATCGATGGCACAAGTGGCAGCCAATAGCTTCGAAAGACTCGAAACCAGGAATGTAAATATAGTTATAGGAAATTTTAACCAGACCTTGACAGAGGTACTGAATGAAGTGCCCCGGCTCGATCTTGTTTTTTTTGACGGGAATCACCAAAAAATCCCAACCCTCGATTATTTTAAGCATTGCCTAACTAAAGTTCATGACAACAGTGTTTTTATTTTCGACGACATTCATTGGTCAGCCGATATGGATGACGCCTGGAACGAAATTCGAAATAATGATCAGGTAAGCCTTTCTATTGATCTCTATCAATTTGGATTGGTGTTTTTCAGAAAGGGAATTGCAAAGCAACATTTTACCTTAAAGATGTAGATTTGTTTAGTAACTTTGTTTTTTCAAAATACCTGCTCATGGATAACAATATGATTCGTCTTGAAGCAATTTCACGCCACTATAAGGTTGGAACAGAAATAGTTAAAGCACTTGATGAAATCACGCTTAATATCCGGCGTAATGAGTATGTTGCCCTGATGGGGCCATCGGGTTCCGGAAAATCAACCCTGATGAATCTTTTGGGCTGTTTGGACACACCAACGGCTGGCTCCTATTTTTTGAACGGAAAAGACGTCAGTCGAATGAACGACAACGAGTTGGCTGATATACGAAACAAAGAAATAGGGTTTATTTTCCAGACGTTTAATCTCCTTCCCCGCTCCACTGCACTCGAAAATGTGATGTTACCCCTTGTTTATTCCGGGATTGGCAAGCAACAGCGGTTAGAGATAGCAGAAAAAGTGTTGGCCGATGTGCAGTTAACAGATCGAACCAAACATCGGCCAAATGAATTGTCAGGTGGTCAGCGCCAGCGAGTTGCCATTGCCAGGGCATTGGTGAATAATCCATCAATCATTTTGGCTGATGAACCAACTGGAAATCTGGACTCCAAAACCTCTGTTGAAATAATGGGTTTGCTCGAAACGATTCATCAGGCAGGCAATACGATCATCGTTGTTACACACGAAGAGGATATTGCCCTGTATGCACATCGCATCGTTAGGCTGCGTGATGGCAGAGTAGAATCGGATGAATTGAATCAAAATATTATCACTGTTGCGCAACGACAGTAAGATTGCTTATCGCCTTCTTTTTAAACAATCCTGCTGCAAGCTTGTTATCTCCCTAAAACACTTACTATGGCAGACGATTTTAAAATCTATACCCGTACGGGTGATAAAGGACAAACCGCACTCATCGGCGGCACCCGAGTTCCTAAATATCACAACAAAATTGAGGCATACGGCACGGTAGATGAGCTTAATTCCTTCGTGGGGTTGATACGTGATCATGAGAGCACGGACGAACACAGCCGGGAAATTTTAATTGAAATACAAGACAGGCTTTTCACAATTGAAACACATTTGGCCGAAGATAAAAACGCTTATGTTGCCAGACCGATGCCCTCTTTAAGAGAGGCTGATATTGAGTTACTCGAAAAAGAGATAGATAAAATGAATCTAGAGTTGCCCGAACTTACCAGTTTTATACTTCCGGGCGGGCATACGGTAGTTTCTTTTTGTCATGTAGCACGTACAGTTTGTCGGAGGGCGGAGCGTTTGGTTGTGCAATTGAGTGAACAATATCCTGTTGATGAGCTCGATTTGCAGTACCTCAACCGGTTATCTGATTACTTTTTTGTGCTGGCCAGATACCTCGGCAATCAGAACGGTGCCATCGAAACAGTCTGGAAAGCACGTTATTAGTGCATTTTATGAAATGATTGTTTTTTCTTGACTTCGACTAAAAAAAAATTACTTTTGCAAAAAATTTCACCTAAAGCTTAGGAATTATGTATTGGACACTTGAATTAGCTTCAAAACTGGAAGATGCTCCCTGGCCGGCCACAAAGGATGAATTACTGGAATGGGCTATTCGCTCAGGTGCCCCTCAGGAAGTTATCGAGAACCTTCAGGAAATGGAAGATGAAGGCGAGATTTATGAACGTATTGAAGATATCTGGCCGGATTATCCTACCAAGGAAGATTTCTTTTTTCATGAAGACGAATATTAAAAAACTTTAAACCGGCTTCTGGCCGGTTTTTTTATGCCTGTCTGAAAAAACTGAAATGAACCCTGCCGTAATGACGTATCTCACCAAAAGCAGGATGCTCCGAAAAATCTTCACTGCCGGAATGTTCTATTACAAGCAATCCTTCGGGCTCTAATAAGCCGTGTTCGAAAATAAGTTGTACAAGCATTTGGAAATGCGGACTGTCGTACGGCGGATCAGCAAATATCAAATCAAATTTTTGTCGGGTGGTTGGAACAAACTTAAAAACGTCCATTTGCAACACCTGCAGGTTTTCAATCTGTAGTTTTTCTATTATTGACCTGATAAAACGCACACAATAAGGATGCTGATCAATAGCCAACACACTTTTACATCCGCGTGAAGCCATTTCGTAGGCAATATTGCCTGTTCCAGAAAACAGATCCAACACCTTGAGCTGATCCAACTCTAACTGATTTTCGAGGATATTGAACAGACTTTCTTTAGCCATATCCGTTGTGGGTCTGACGGGTAGACTAGCTGGTGCAACAATTTGTCGACGCTGGTATTTTCCCCTTATAATTCGCATTGCAAGGTGTTGAATAATAAGCTATTATGATGCCAAATCAGGGTTTCAAACACATAACTGTAGTCAAAATTTTTGTTACGGGTTTCAAAGCTTATATTTCTGATGTACCTTTCGCTTATCTCAAAAATGGCTGAACTTTGTTCGATGGCACCCGACAAAATCAAAGGTGTTTTTTCGGGATTAAGTTGCTGCTGTTCCATGGCAAAAAGCAGAAAGTAAATGAAATCTTCTTTGGTATTGAAGCGAAAAATATTGTAGAATTTAAATTTTTGATCTTCAATCACTAACATATCAAAGCAACGATTACGAACCTGCACAAACACTGCAGAATCAAACTGCTTGTTTTTATTGGCAATTAGCACCGATTCAATAAAAGCACTGCTGATATGATGCACCCTGGCATTGGCCCATAGATCTTTGATTTTGGCCATGAGAACATTAGAGATATAATATACAACGGAGGCATCGGCAGTTTTGAGCTGATCGCTCGAAATTCTGCTATTTTCCTGAAAAGCCTGTGCAAAAGCCAGATAGGTTCCTTTTTCTTTTTCGTCGTAAAGCGGATTAGGAACCAAAGCCATATGATTGTTTTCGACCAACACCCTGACTTGTTGATAGGGATAGGCAATCCAGGCTTGTTTCATGATAATTTCGTCGAGGATATTAACAAGACTAATTACTTCGTTTCGGGCAGAAAAGCTATAGGTTTCGATGCCAACAAATCGTTGTTTTTCCGGCGAAAAAATTACAAATGAAAAACCATCCGGAGCTATCCGGATGGTCATTTGAAAGTTTTTTGAGTAGTCTTGTTTAAAAGACTTGTCAATCAGACTAAGTGTTGGTTTCGACGGGGCAATCATGGCAAAAAGTTGTCATTCCCAATTACCATCTGTTGATGGCTCGGTCATGGAACCTACTTTAAGGCCGGGATATTTGTCGATATCTTCTTCGCCTGCAATAATGTTATAAATACGTTGCTCTTCTAATCCTTTTAAATAAGCCATGAAAGGGGCTTTGGCTTCAAAAACACTCACTGTTACACCACCCCGGTCGATACTACCGGCATCCATTTCAAACTCAACGCCATCGCTAAATGGGATGTATCGCAGGTTATCTACATTGAAGTTTTTCCTTTTTCCAAATAGTGAATCTAATACTTTCACATAGCCGAGTGTGTCGGATATTGTTTTTGTGAAAGTAGTATCTTCCGGATCGGGCACGAGTTTTACAACAGGAATTTCACCAGATTTTAAAAATGCTATCAGGCTGTCGAAGCTCGGAGTATAACTGTTGTTTGCCTGTTTAAAAATGGATTGTGCACTACGAATATCTTTTAGTCGCTGAACGACTTCCACTTCACGCTGGGCTCGTTCTTTTTTAAACCTGACAGGTTTGTTGATACTTTCATATACCATGTATCCCAGAACGATGATCACGGCAAACAAAACGATTTTTAGGATTAAATTTTTCATATGGCATGATTTTTCAGTGCAAATGTAAAGTTTTTTTCTAATTATTATTTGAAAACTAAGATAGTTGATAAAATATTAACAGCGGTTAATTTGCTAAAACAGTGGATTTATCCATCAATAATTTCTTTTATTACCGGAAGCATAAGCTCGGCTTTTATGGGTTTAGACAGATAGGCATCGCAGCCGGCAGCGAAACAGGCTTCTTTTTCTTCGGTCATGGCAAAGGCTGTTTGTGCAATAATTGGCAGTGTGGGCCTGAACGACTTTATTCGGTTTGTGGCTTCCAGGCCATTAAGCTGTGGCAGTTGAATATCCATCAGCACCAGATCAATAGCAGGATTTGTAACACACATTTCAACCGCATCGCTACCTGTAACAGCTCTTAACACATTGGCGCGTGTGCCCTGGATAATGATATTGAGCAAGTCGAAACTGGAATCTACATCTTCGACAATGAGGATCGTTTTCCCTTCAAAATTGTACTGATGGCTCAATAACTTGCTTTGTTTTACTGCATTTTCGCGAGCCTTACCAAAGTGAGGCAAAACAATGATAAAACGTGTACCTTTTCCGGGTTGCGATTCAAGTTTGATGCTGCCTCCCATCATTTGTACATATTGTTGCACGATACTCAGACCCAGCCCGGTTCCGGGATATATTTTTTTGCTGTCATCGTTGAGTTTGGTGAAATGTCTGAATATTTTTCGTTGCTGTTCTTCGGCGATTCCTATTCCCGAATCCTGAACAAAGAGTTCAATGTCATCCACCTCCTGATTGTTGTTGAAGTTGGCAACAAAACCAAAAACAATGCCTCCTTCATCAGTGAATTTAATGGCATTGTCGAGCAGATTAACAACTACCTGGCGTAGTTTTTCGGCATCAGTATGTATGATTACATCCTGATCGGGGACGCTAAGTTTCCATTGAAGATGTTTTTTGTTACGCTGGATCAGAATGGATTTATAGCTTGCTTCCAGCTCCAGAAATAGCTTGTTGAGTGAGAAATATTCCGGATTGAGATGGCTGACTCCGGCTTCAATTTTTGCCAGACTGATGATATCATTTATCAGGTTGAGCAATGATTCTCCGTTCTGAAGGATGAGTTGTATAAATTTTGATTTCTCTTCTTTAGTAATGGTTTCATCATCAAGCAATTGACTAAATCCAACAATGGCGTTAAGTGGTGTGCGAATTTCGTGCGACATATTGGAGAGAAAGGCTGTTTTTAATCGGTCAGATTCTTTAGCTTTTATAAGGGCTTTAGCCAGTTTTTGTTCTTCTTTCTTTCGGTTTGTAATATCGCGTCCCCAAACAATCAATCCTTTGGTTGTGTTATCGGGATTAAACAAAGGGATTTTGTACACATCATAGGTTCTCATAACGCCATCAGGCCCCGGAATTTCTTCATCACCCCGGGTAATCTTTCTTTTTTGCCATGATAGCTCGTCCGAAGCAATACAATTGAGGAGTGCATTTTTATGTGTAGGGCTATATTCGGCCAGTTCGGCATCAGTTTTCATTTTATAATCAACCCCGGTTAGTCTAAAAAGCTCAAGATCGGCCTGATTAGCCTCCAGCCAGCGGCCTTTTGCATCTTTAAAGCAAATGATATCCGGCGTGGTGTTGATTAAGGTTCGGAGCAGCTCTTCCTGTTCCTGAATGGCGGCATGTGATTTCTTGAGAGAATTTCGGGCTTCCTCTATTTCGAAGTTTTGCTGCGTTAACACTTGATTCGCCTTTTTGTTGCGCTTGTATAGTTTGAACAAAAAATAAATAATAACAGAAAGCACCAGTAGAAAAAGTAAACTAATATAACTAACTAACTTCTGAAACCGGAGTTTCTGTTTTTGCTCCTTGATAAGCTCTTGTTGTATGCTTTGTTCCTTTATCAAGGAATTCATTGCGCGTTGATGATTTTCAATTTCGAAACGAGCCATAAGATTTTTTACGGCTGTTGAATCGAACAGGGTTTTTACAGAATCGAAGAGGCTGTGGTAGTGTGTTACGGCTTTGAGTGCCTTGTTTGTATTATTGATTGTTTTGTAAGTTTCGAAAAGGTTGCGTAAGGCATCGAGCCGAAGTTGCCGGTCGTTTTTTGAATAACTGATAGCTAATGCTTTATTAAATTCTGTGAGTGCGTGGGTGTAATTTTTCGTTTCAAAATAGCAGTTGCCCAATCCCAGACAATTATTTCCGCTTTCAATGCCAATTTGGTTGTAATAATCGGCTGCTTTTTTATAGAAAATCATGGCACTGTCAAATTGATCTTTTCTAAAATGTATCATCCCGAGGTTATGATAGCTGTCGGCAATGCCAATTTTGTCGTTGTTGCGTTCGCCTATTTTAATTGAAATCCGGAAGGTTGCCAATGCTTCATCATACTTGTTTAAATTGATCAATACCAGGCCAATGTTATTTTTAGCACTCATCATTCCTGTAGAATCGTTCTGCAACTCTGCTATTTCGAAGGATTTGGTGAAATAGTTAAGACTTTCGTCGAATGATGACAAATGATAATACAAGGATCCCAGATTGTTGTAGAGCCTGCCAAGCGAAATCGTATCGCTTTGCAGCAAACAGATATCCAGTGCTTTCAAATACATTTCGATGGCTGTGTTATAGTCGCCTATGTCCGTACGCATAATGCCCAGGTTGTTATAAATATTACCAACCTCTTTGGTGTCGTTGAGTTTTTCAAAAAGCACTAAGGCCGAATCGAAATGTGGTATGGCCTTATCCGGATTTTCGTTATAGTAGTGTGCAATGCCAACGGTTTTGTGTGCATGAGCCAATACTGAGTCGTGCTGGATTTTTCTAGCCTTTTCTAATGCCATCTGGCTGTATGTTAAAGCTTTTTCTACTGATTTTCCATAAAAACTTTTAGCCAGTAAAATGTAATCACTTACTTGGTTCACCTCACTCTTTTTAGTTTCGGTAGTTGTTTGTGCAGTCAAGGTGCAAAAGGAATTAAGCACCACAAAGCTTATCAACAGCAAGCATGATTTGATCATAAAAAGTTTTGATTAATTTGGTTCATCTGTTCGTAATTGAGCAAATGCTTGCAGTGGGTCAGGCTGCCATTTCGAGCATTTATGCGGTATAAATAGTAGTCTTTGGCGTTTGTTATCATCAGATAATCAACCTGGAGCGACTGATTGTAGCGTGAGGCCTGATCCAGTGTTGAGTTTCTCAAATCAATATGTGCGGCTTTACATTCCACAATCATCAATGGTGTATGGTTCTCTGAAAATACTACAATATCGCATCGTTTGGTAAGTTTTCCGAGCTTTATGGTGTATTCAACAGCGATTAAGCCTATCGGAACATTAAGTTTATTAACCAATAGGTGTAATACCTGTTGACGAACTTTTTCTTCCGGCGTAAGAGCGACATACCGTCTTCTGATTGGGTCAAAAACCTGTGCCTGGTTCTCAGTTTCTTTCGTTTTAAACCATTCCATAAAACTACAAACAAACAATCCTTTTCGCAAACAAAGATATGAATTCAGTTGCGTTATTGGTGGGCGGTTGGGATATTTAGTGTAAAAAATCATTGTTCATTCCGGAGGAGAGCCTGCAGGAACTGTCTTTTTATGCTGTAAACCCAAATCACAGCATAAACGATCTTTCACTTCCATAAAACCATTAAATTTGTAAGTTAAAACGCGTTTATGAAAACCAAGAAAGAAATTGTTGAAAACTGGCTGCCACGCTATACAGGTTTGCCACTCGATCAGTTTGGAGAATACATCTTGTTGACAAATTTTAATCAGTACCTCGAATTGTTTGCGCAATGGCATAACGTGCCCATTATAGGAGAAGATCATCCCATGCCCTGTGCCACTTCGGGCGACATCACGATAATAAATTTCAGCATGGGCAGTGCCAATGCAGCAACCATAATGGATTTGTTAGGTGCAATACATCCCAAGGCGGTTTTATTTTTAGGAAAATGCGGCGGAATCAAAAAGAAGAATCAGGTTGGCGATTTAATTTTACCCATTGCTGCCATTCGTGGAGAGGGAACATCAGGTGATTATTTGCCCGAAGAAGTTCCGGCTTTGCCGGCATTTAGTCTGCAAAAGGCTATTTCGACAACCATCAGAGATCATGGCCGCGATTATTGGACAGGAACGGTTTACACTACTAACAGGAGAGTTTGGGAGCATGATGACGATTTTAAGGAATACCTGATCGAAACCCGCTCGATGGCAGTGGATATGGAAACAGCCACCATTTTTGTGGTTGGTTTTGCCAATGAAATACCCACCGGGGCCTTGTTGCTTGTATCGGATCAGCCCATGATTCCGGAAGGGGTAAAAACATCTGATAGCGATCGAAAAGTAAATCATCGGTATGTGGCCGATCATCTTAAAATTGGCATCGATGCCTTGCAACAGCTTATCAACAACGGAATTACGGTAAAACATCTGCGCTTTTAATTATGGCTTTTACATTCGAACAGATCATTGCTGATATTCGGAACAAAGTTTATTATCCCATTTATTTTTTGATGGGCGATGAGCCTTATTTCATCGATACAATTTCAGATATGCTGGAAGAGCAGGTGCTCGATTTGGCAGATAAAGCCTTTAATCAAATGGTGGTGTATGGGCGTGATGTAGATGTGGAAACCATTGTAAATCAGGCCAGAAATTATCCAATGACGGGCGACTATCAGGTTTTGATTGTAAAAGAAGCACAGGACATCAAGGAAATTGACAAGCTGGAAGATTATATTGAAAAATTGCCGGAAACCACAATCCTGATCATCAATTTTAAGTATAAAAAGTTGGATAAGCGGAGGCTGCTTGCTAAAAAAGTGGCTGCCCGGGGCGTGTTGTTTGAATCGAAAAAGATTTACGAAAACCACATCCCCAAATGGATCGAACAATATCTGGCACAGAAAAATTACACCATCACTCCAAAGGCCTGCCAGATGATTGCAGATTTTTTAGGGAATGAGCTGCATAAAGTAAGGAATGAGCTGGAAAAATTAGTTATTGCACTACCTGCCGGAAAAAGGATTACTGACGAAGATGTGGAGCGAAACATTGGTATTTCAAAGGATTACAATGTTTTCGAGCTGCAAAAAGCCCTTGGCAGCAGAGATATTCTACGTGCCAACCAGATCGTCCGATTTTTTGGGGACAACCCCAAAGATTATCCCTTGCTTCTGACAGCCATCAATTTGTACGGTTTTTTCACAAAAATCCTGAAAGTACATTATGCGCACGATAAAAGCAGAAATAATTTGGCCAGTTTGCTGGGTATGAATCCTTTTTATGTTCAGGATATGCAGCAGGCAGCCCGAAATTTCAGCATTGCTGATGCCGTGCGCTGTATTGGTGTATTACGTGAATACGACCTGAAATCAAAAGGTTACAAAAGTCAGGATATAGGTGCCGATGAGCTATACCGCGAAATGCTTTTTAAACTTTTGCATTAAAACCGCCGTTTAGATAAAGCGATTCAATCAAAACAGCATATTTCCGCATCAGAAATTTTCGTTTGAGCTTCATGGTAGGGGAGAGCTCTGCGGTTTCCACATTCCATGAATCGGCAAGCAGCACAAATTTTTTCACCCTTTCGGTGTGATCAAGTTTTTTGTTTATCTCTTTTATTTCGCGTTCGATGCGGTTGACTATCACCGGGTCTTTGATGCTTTTTTCCTTGCCCTCAAAAGGGCGTTCTTTTACCTTACACCAAGATTCAAGGTGTGCAAAATCGGGGATAATGATGGCAGCTGCATAATTTTTGCCTTCACCCACAACCATCACATTTTCGATAAAGGCACTTTCCTTAAGTTTGTTTTCAACCTGTTGAGGAGCAATATATTTACCACCCGATGTTTTAAAAATTTCTTTTTTTCGGTCGGTAATACGCAAAAATTTTCCTTCGAAACGACCAATATCACCTGTGTGCAGCCAGCCATCCTGATCAATGATTTCATCAGTAAGATCCTGTCGCTTGTAATATCCTAGCATCACATTGGGTCCTTTGGTCAGGATTTCTCCATCATCTGCAATTTTTATTTCAACGCCAGGTAATGCAGAGCCAACAGTTCCAATTTTTACACCTCCGGGGAGGAAATTACTCACGGCCACAACGGGAGAAGTTTCGGTAAGACCATAGCCTTCAATGATTTTGAATCCGGCAGCCCAAAAAACTCTTGCGATACGTTCCTGCAAACTGGCACCCCCGCTAACAATAGCGTTTAATCTGCCTCCAAAAGCAGGATGCCATTTACTGAAGACCAATTTACGGGCAATCCGGAGTTTGAGCCGATACCATAAACCGGCTTTTTGCCAGGGTTCGTATTTTTCGCCTATGCTGATAGCCCAGAAAAAGATTGCCTTTTTGATGCCTTTAAGGCCTCTTCCTTTGCGCACAATTTTTTCGTAGGTTTTTTCCAAAACGCGGGGCACTGCCGTAAACATTTCGGGTTTTGAATCGCGGATGTATTCACCTATCTGATCCAGGTTATCGCAATAATAAATGCTGGCACCAAATCGCTGGAAAGTGTAATTCATGATTCGTTCCAGCACATGGCACAAAGGAAGGAAACTCAGTACACGACTCACAGGATTTTGCGACAATATTTCGATGGTTGCATCGGCATTGCTCATAATATTACAGTGCGAAAGCATCACCCCTTTTGGGTTTCCTGTAGTGCCTGAGGTATATATTAACGTTGCCATTTCGGTGGCCTTAATGTTGTTGCGAAGCTCGTCCAACTCAGCTTGTTTGTCAGATTTTTCACCTCTCTCAAGCAACTCGGTCCAATGGTGCAGGCCATCCACTTTTTCTATGCTGAAAATGCCTTCGAGGCTGGTCACTTCATCCACTACATCTTTGATGCGTTGATAAAAAGCATCATTTGAAATGATGATATAGGTTACGCTGGCATCGTTAAAAATAAACTGATAATTATTGTCGCTGATGTTAGGATAGATGGGAACCTGAATGGCTCCTATCTGCAGCAAAGCCATATCAATAAAGTTCCATTCCGGGCAGTTTTTCAAAATAGTGGCTACCCTGTCACCTTTTTTGATGCCTGATTCCAGAAAACCCAAACTGAGTTTATCAACTGTTTCAACATATTGCCTTGCAGTAACACTTATCCATTCGCCATTTTTACGAGCTGCAAAAATTTCTTTATCAGCTGATTCAGCTTTTCTGGATGCATTCAGGATATCAAAAATACGAGCGTTTTTCATACTTTGGCGGTTATTAGTTTGATACATTTAGCGTATTAGGATTTGTAGATTTCGTCAATTCTATCCTGATATTTTTTTGCTATAAAATTTCTTTTCAATTTCAGGTTTGCAGTCAGTTCTCCCGACTGAACGGTCCATTCATGGTCAGTAAGCTCAAATTTCTTAATTTTTTCGTAATCACCAAAATATACATTGTAATGATCCACTTCTTTTTTGAAACGATTAATAATAGCTTTGTTGGTAATCATTTCACTATCAGTAGTATAATCGATTCCTTTGATATGGCACCACGACCGTAGGTGTTCGAAATTTGGTACAATCAGAGCTGAGGCAAATTTATGGTGTTCGCCAATTACCATGAGGCCGTCGATAAAGGCAGATTCTTTGAACCGGTTTTCGATCAGGGCAGGGCTGATGTATTTTCCCATTGATGTTTTGAAGATTTCTTTTATCCGGCCGGTAATCTGCAGGTGTCCTGAATCATCAATCTCGCCCACATCACCGGTATGAAACCAACCATCGCTGTCAATGGCTTCAGCTGTCATTACTTTATCTTTAAAATAGCCTTTCATCACGTTGGGGCCTTTGACTAAAACCTCGCCATTCTGCGCTATTTTCACCTCAACATTTTTGATTATTTTACCTACCGTTCCAAATTTCAATCCTCCTGGTTCAAGGGTATTTACAGCTATTACGGGAGAGGTTTCGGTGAGTCCGTAACCTTCCAGAACCGGAATTTGCGCCGCAGTAAAAACTTTGCTCAATCGCGGCTGCAGTGCTGCCCCACCCGAAACGATCACACGCATTTTTCCGCCTAGTGCCTCGCGCCATTTCGAAAAAATCAGCTTGTTGGCAATAGTAAGCTGTAATTTATAAAATATCCCGTTTTTGTTTTCGGCCTGATAGCTGAGGCCCAGATTAACAGCCCAAAAGAAAAGTTGTTTTCTAATTCCTTTGAGTTTGCGGCCTTTGGCAATAATTTTATCATAAACTTTTTCGAGCAATCGGGGAACGGTGGTGAGTATTTCGGGTTGCACCTCACGAATATTATCTGCAATTGTTCCCATATTTTCGGCATAATAGATACTCACACCCAGATAGATATAGGTGTAAATATTCATCCTTTCGTAAACATGACACAACGGCAGATAACTTACAGCTTTGCAGTGTTCGCCAACCGGAAAGATATGGTAAACAGCGTCTACATTGCTCAACAGATTGGCGTGCGAAAGCATCACGCCTTTTGGCTTTCCGGTAGTGCCGGATGTGTATATCAACGTAGCTATGTCGTCGGCTGATATATTGCTTTTAATGTTTTGAAGCTTTTCAGCATCTTGATTTTCAGTGCCGAGTGTAATTAACTCGCTCAGGTGTGTCAGCCCTTCGGTAGTTTTGAAAGTATAAACATCCAGCACATTATCAACGTCGGGCAATATGTGTTTAACTTTGCGAAAGAGTTCTTTGCCGGCAACAAATACATATTTTACTTCTGAATGATTGAGTATGTATTTGTAGTCTGCCTCGCTAATGGTAGGATAAATAGGCACATGAATGGCTCCGGTCTGGAGCACAGCAAAATCAATGAAATTCCATTCGGGACAATTGTTTGAAATCGTAGCAATTTTATCGCCTTTTTTAATTCCAAGTTGCAATAAGGCATAGCTGATATCATCAACTATTTCGCGAAATTTTGTGATGTCGTATTTCACCCAATCACCATGCTCTTTTCCGGCTAAAACATCAGCTTTTGGTTTGAATTTTTGTTCGTAATAAGGCAGTAAATCAAAGATGCGCGTAATCTGTTTATCCATAACGTAAACTTAGTAAGCTATTGAATAGCAATTAAAACCAACGCCAACAAAAATAGTGGGAGCAATATTAAGAAAAAAATAGCAATTAATACGAATCTGATTAGGTGATGTTTTGCTTATTAAATTGCATGGCACTGGCCTGGGCCGTTGGCATAATCAACAAATCATTGATGTTGACATGTGCGGGTACATTGGCAACATACCAGATGGCATCAGCAATATCTTCTGCTGTCAAAGGTTTAAATCCTTTGTACACATTTTTTGCTTTTTGTTGATCACCTTTGAAACGAACCAGCGAAAATTCTGTTTCCACAGCACCTGGAGCCACCTGGCTCACTCTTATTCCAAAGGGAAGTAAATCCATACGCATGGCTTTGGTGAGGCCATTTACGGCATGTTTGGTGGCGCAATAAACATTACCGCCCGGATAGGCTTCTTTTCCTGCGATCGAACCAATATTTATGATATGCCCGAAGCCTTGTTCCACCATCATGGATGCAATACTTTTCGACACATACAGCAATCCTTTGATATTTGTATCGATCATTTGTTCCCAATCGGATGTTTCACCATTGTGCAAAGGAGCTAAACCTGCTGCTAATCCGGCATTGTTGATCAATAAATCTGGCTTGATCTGTTTTTCCGAAAGTATTTTTTTTAGTTCCTCACCACTTGCAGGATGGCGCACATCCTGTGTGAGGCTAATCACTGTGGCATCGAATTTCTCTTGAATTTCATGTTGCAATGATCTCAGCTTTTCGGCTCGTCGGCCAGTGACTATCAATTGCCAGCCATTGGCTGCAAATTTCAGCGCAGCGGCTTGTCCTATGCCACTTGTAGCACCTGTGATGATCGCAGTTTTTGTAAGCATGTTCTATTTGGTTTGTTTGGTATTCTCGATCCATCTACGGGCATTCACAAAAGCTTCTATCCAGGGACTCACTTCATCCTGTTCGCGATGTTCGGGATAATGCGCCCATTGCCACGGAAGGAAGGATCTTTCGATATGTGGCATCATTGCCAGGTGACGGCCATCATTTGAACAGACTGCTGCTGTGGCAAAATCGCTTCCATTTGGATTGCCCGGATATTCTTCCTGTCCGTATTGCATCACAAGATTGTAATTGTCCTTATAGCACGGGAAGCTGAATTTGCCTTCTCCGTGGGCAACCCACACTCCCAACCGCTTGCCGGATAAGCTTTTGAGCATTACACTGTTGTTGGCAGGAATATCCACGTTGATAAATCCGGATTCAAATTTGCCCGAATCATTAGGTAGCATCAATGCTTTTTCGGGATGATCTGGAAAAACAAGATTTAATTCCATCATTAACTGGCAGCCATTGCAAACGCCCAGACTCAAAGTGTCGGGTCGGGCGTAGAAGTTATCGAGTGCTCGCTTTGCCTTGGTATTGTATAAAAATGCTCCTGCCCAACCCTTGGCCGAACCCAGCACATCTGAGTTTGAGAAACCACCGACAAAAGCAATCATTTGTACGTCAGTAAGGTCTTCGCGCCCGCTGATAAGGTCAGTCATGTGGATATCTTTAACATCAAAGCCTGCAAGATGCAGGGCATAAGCCATTTCGCGGTCGCCGTTAACGCCTTTTTCACGGATGATAGCAGCTTTCAGGCCGCTGGCTTTTCGCCTGGAAGCTTCCAGGCCATAGCTGCCGAGTTTGCCTGTGAATTCTTTTCCAAAGCTAAACTCCAGATCTTGTTTCTTGTAATTTTTAAATCTCCGTAAGGCAAATTTTTCGCCACATTGCATTTTGTCGAGCAAATAGGACGATTTAAACCAACTATCGCGCAAAGCATCGATGTCAAGCGTATAACTGTCTTTGTAATGATGCAAAATCAGCAGGCGGTCAGCAATTGGTTTTCCAATGGTGGCGAAGTTAATCTGCGCTTTCGAAAGCGTTTCAAAGGCCGGAGAATCTTTTTTAAGCTGTAATACTAAGGCTGGTTTTTCGCTGAAAAGCAATTGTATGATATCCAGTTTTTGAAAGCTGTCGAGGCTGATTTCCAGGCCAAAATCCGTGTTGGCAAAATTCATTTCGAGCAAGGTGGTTATCAAGCCACCAGCCGAAACATCATGACCAGCCAAAATGAGTTCCTGATCAATCAGTTCCTGTATGGTATCAAACACTTTTTTAAAGTAGGCTGCATCTTTAACATCAGGTGCTTTTGTGCCAATACCATTCAAAAGCTGGGCAAAACTGCTTCCACCAAGCTCGAAGTCGTCGGAGGACAAATCAATGTAAACGATAGCTGTATCCGGATCATTTTTCAGCACTGGTTTTACAGCTTTTTTCAAGTCTTTTACTTCGGCAGCGGCTGTCACGATAACTGTTCCGGGTGCCAGTACTTTGGTGCCATCGGGATATTTTTGCGTCATTGAGAGGCTGTCTTTTCCGGTTGGCACATTGATACCCAGCTCAACACAAAAGTCGCTCAGAGCCTTTACGGCCATATAAAGCCGGGTGTTTTCGCCCGGATTTTTGGCGGGCCACATCCAGTTAGCACTTAGCGACACACCTTCGAGGCCTCCTTCGAGGGGTGCCCAAAGGATGTTGGTCAGTGCCTCGGCCACTGATAGTCGCGATCCAACACGCGAATCAATTAAACCGGCCACAGGTGCATGACCCAGTGCCGAGGCAATACCTTTTATCCCTCTGTAATCCAGTGCTGTTATGCCCAAATTGTTTAAGGGCAACTGAATTGCTCCGGCACATTGTTGCAAGGCCACACGTCCGGTCACCGAGCGGTCAACCTTGTTGGTGAGCCAGTCTTTACAAGCAACGGCTTCGAGCTGTAGTACTTCATTGATATAGACATAAATGTCATCGAAATCATATTGCAGCGCATCGAATCGGTAGGGTTTGTATCGATCTTCCAATACCGTTTTCGGGGGCTTCCCAAAAAGATATTCCAGCCGTAGATCAATCGGACAAACTTTTTCATCCCGTTTAAATACCAATTGTTGATCAGCTGTGGCATTGCCTACCAAATAAATAGGTGCACGTTCTCTTTCAGCTGTTTTTTGCAGAATTTCCATAAAGGATGGATGAATAACCAAGCCCATCCTTTCCTGCGATTCATTTCCGATGATTTCTTTATCGGAAAGTGTAGGATCGCCCACAGGTAATTTGCCTATGTCTATTTTGCCACCGCTGTCTTCAACCAGTTCCGAAAGGCTGTTTAAGTGGCCGCCGGCACCATGATCGTGAATGGAACGAACTGGATTTTTGTCCTTTTCAGTCATTGCCCGAATCACATTGGCAACCCGTTTTTGCATTTCCGGATTAGCCCTTTGCACGGCATTTAGCTCAATGGCATTGCTGAACTCGCCGGTATCCACACTCGAAACGGCACCTCCACCCATGCCAATACGATAGTTGTCGCCACCTAGCACCACAATCAGGTCGCCGGGTTCGGGTTTTTCTTTCTGGCTGTCTTCGGCCCTGGCAAATCCAACTCCACCAGCCAGCATTATCACCTTATCGTATCCAAAATAGCTCTGTTCTTTATGTTCAAAGGTGAGCAGGCTACCATTTATTAGTGGCTGGCCAAACTTGTTTCCAAAATCAGAGGCACCGTTTGAGGCTTTGATGAGGATATCAGCCGGATTATGATAGAGCCAATCACGTGGCTCGTAGTTTGTTTCCCAGCTTCTGTTTTCTTCGGTGCGGGGATAGGAAGTCATATAAACAGCTGATCCGGTAAGCGGAACAGAACCTTTTCCGCCTGCAAGCCGGTCGCGGATTTCACCTCCACTGCCCGTTGAGGCTCCATTGAAAGGCTCAACAGTTGTTGGAAAGTTATGTGTTTCGGCCTTCAATGAAATTACAGAGTGGATATCTTTAATTTCGAAAAAATCAGCCTGATGCTGGGTGGCTGGTGCAAATTGCTCAATTTGAGGTCCCAGAAAAAAGGCCACATTATCTTTATAGGCCGAAACCAATCGGTTAGGATGTTCTTTAGACGTTTTTTTTATCAGGGCAAAAAGCGTTTCGGGCATGGTTTTGCCATCAATGATAAAAGTGCCGTTGAAAATTTTATGCCGACAATGTTCAGAGTTAACCTGAGCAAATCCATAGACCTCACTGTCGGTGAGTTTGCGGCTGATCTTATGGCTGATTTCTTCCAGGTATTTTATTTCGTCATCGCTAAGCGCAAGGCCTTCCTGAATATTGTAGGCCTGCAGGTCGTCAATATACTTTACGGATTCTGGTTTACGTTCGATGTGAAATAGCAGCTGGTCGAGGTTGTGATAGCGTGCCTGGAGCATGGGGTCGTATTCTGTGTTGGTTTTGTCGGTTTTGTAAAAGGATTCGATACGACTGATACCTTGAATGCCCATGTTTTGGGTGATTTCAACGGCATTGGTACTCCAGGGAGTGATCATTTCCTTGCGGGGTCCGATATAATATCCCCTGATTGTTTTTTCGTGAATTTGTGTGGCATCGCCAAAAAGCCAGCTAAGTTTTTGCAGGCTGTCCTGATCAGGTTTTGAAAGGGATTCCAGTGCAATAATACGATTGGCAGTGGGCTGAAAAAACAATATCATGGGGATGTGTTTAGCAGAAAATTTGCAACCAAAAAACTGCTGCAAAGATATAAAATGAGAACATTCTCTTAACTAAAATAACACGAATGGGAAAGATATAAATGTCTGCTCGAAATTATTCAGGTGAGTTTTTCAGCAGGTCGTGTGGCGAAACGCCAAAGACTTCATTGGAACGATCGTCGCCAAGTGGTTCTACATGGATAAGGATATCGTAAACATTTTTTATTTGTTTTTTAATCTCATCCTCTACCCGGTGTGCAATTTCGTGGGCTTCGTTCAGGCTTTTACGACCATCAATTTCAATGTCGAGTGCAATCATATAGTAATGTGCCATTTTACGTGCCCGAATGCGATGAGGGTTATGAGCTCCATCAATGGTTCCAACAGCCATTGTAATGGTGTTGTAAATACCCGGATCGTCCAATCCGTCCATCAACTCGCGGCTTGAGCGGATGATGATTTTTATGGCTACAACCATGATCCAGAAACTTACCACGAAAGCTGTGATAACATCAAGAAGCGGATAATCAAAAACATGCGTAATCACCAATCCTACCAGAACAGCCAAGGAGATCAGTACATCATTTTGCATATTTTTGGCATTGGCCAAAAGCATCGGGCTGTCTATTTTTTTACCGGTTTTGCGCAGATAATGAGCTAAAAGCTGCTTTCCAATTATAGAAATGATCACCACAATAACAGCTATAGGTGCAGGCAATACGCCTTGTTCTCCGCTTGTAATACGCTCAAAAGTAGCTATGGCAAGTTGTGCTCCTGCAAAAAAAATCAGGAAGGCCAGCAAGGTGGAGGCAATGGTGTCAGCTTTGTCGTATCCAAAAGGATGTTTAATATTTGGCGGGCGCGAAATGATACGGGCAGTGATGAGTGTAATCACCGATCCTAAAATGTCGCCGGCAGAATCAATCCCATCCGCAACCAGTGCCATGCTTCCCGATAAAAAACCGGCGATAATTTTGAGCACCGACAACAGAGCATTGGACACAATGGCTATCCAGGATGCCCTGATGATACTCTTTTCTCGGGATTTGGTCACGTTTTCCACAATTTACAAATGTATGTTTTTTTGATGCTTGAAGCCTGAAATGTGATTAATATTTCTTGTTTTGGGCTATTATCGTTTTTAGTGATGAACGACCAACGATGATCAGGAAAGTAGGGCTCATTATTAATAAATCAAACCATCCGACATGATTTGTCGAATGGTTTGCAGTGATTTTTTCTAAATGGAAGTATTAAATAGCTGCACTCATAGTAATAATATTGCGGTCAACTTTTTTAAACAGCCCCTGCAAAACAGTTCCGGGACCAACTTCGATAATCGTTTTGGCTCCGTTGGCAATCATATTGTTCATGATATGCGTCCATCTTACAGGAGCAGTAAGTTGTGCAATAAGGTTAGTTTTGATGATTTCCGGATCGTTAACAGATTGTCCGGTAACATTTTGGTAAATCGGACAAATGCCTCTGCTAAATTTTGTTGCGGCAATGGCTTCTGCCAGTTCCACACGGGCGGGTTCCATTAAAGGACTGTGGAATGCGCCACCCACTTTGAGTGGTAAGGCTCTTTTAGCACCGGCTTCAAGTAATTTTTCACACGCAATTTCGATGCCTTTTTGCGAACCTGAAATCACAAGCTGACCAGGGCTGTTGTAGTTGGCCGGCACAACGATTTCCTGTTTGATGCCTGCACAAATGTTTTCAACGGCTTTATCTTCCAACCCCAGGATGGCAGCCATAGTGCCGGGCTCGGTTTCGCAGGCTTTTTGCATGGCCAGAGCCCTTTTGAAAACCAGCTTCAATCCGTCTTCGAAAAGCAATGTTTTGTTGGCAACCAAAGCCGAAAATTCGCCCAGTGAATGACCTGCCACCATATCCGGTTTAAAGTCTTCCATGGTGAGTGCCAGAATTACAGAATGTAAAAAGATAGCCGGCTGGGTTACTTTGGTTTGCCTGAGGTCTTCGTCTGTTCCCTCAAACATCAAGTCGGTGATCTTAAATTTTAAGATGCTGTTAGCTTTTTGAAAGAGCTCCTTAGCCCGGGCTGATTTGTCGAACAAATCTTTTCCCATACCCACAAATTGTGCTCCCTGTCCGGGAAATACGTAAGCTTTCATGTTTAAATTTTGATTTGTCTCTTATTGGGTGATAATGTGATACCCTCTTTTGTCTTTAATTTTCTGATCGAAATCAAAAACTTATTTAAAGTATTGTTATTAAGAGATTTATGTGTTTTTATGGAAAATATGCATTATCTGCGATTACCAAAAAAGCGCAGCAAAAATAAGAATAAATTGATAAAATCGAGATAAAGTGTCAAGGCACCCATTATCGTAACTTTTCGCAGGGTGTCACCTTGTTCTGTGGCTGAGGTACCTATGCGTTTCAGCTTTTGTACATCGTAAGCTGTAAGCCCTGTAAATACCAGCACGCCAATAAAACTAATGATATAATCCATTGCAGGACTTTTGAGAAAAAAGTTTACAACAGTGGCAAGGATAATGCCAATTAGTCCCATCATCATAAGCGAGCCAAAGCGGCTGAGGTCTGTTTTGGTTGTGTAACCAACAAAGGCCATCGCCCCATACATGCCACTGGTTATCACAAATGTTTTGGCAATGGATGCTCCTGTAAAGGCCAAAAATATAAAGCTAAGGCTCAGGCCCATCAGTATCGAATAAAGCAAAAAGATCAGTGAAAGCGATTGTGCACTCATCCTGGCGAAACCCATCGACATCCAAAAAACCATGCCTAACGGAGCCAACATTATTATCCACCCACCGAGGGTTATACTTCCGGTTTCGGTATTGTACATAAACTGAAGAAATGATTCGTTACCGGCAAAAATATAGGCTACCAGAGCAGTTATTGCCAAAGCCAAAAACATCCAGCTGAATACATTGGCCAGAAATGTTTTTGCCACTGCCTGCGACTTAAAGGCAGTTTCTGAAGTGAATGAAGGATTTAGTTGATTCATAGTATTTATTACAATTGATAAAGTTAAACTTTAGTGAAGTTTTGAACCGATCAAGCTGATAAACTCTGATCTGGTTTCGGCTTTTTGAAAAGCTCCTGTGAAATCAGAAGTAGTGGTAACTGAGCTTTGCTTTTGAATGCCGCGCATCGACATGCACAAATGCCGTGCCTCTATCACCACCGCAACGCCAAGCGGATTAAGGGCTTCCTGAATGGCTTCCTTGATTTGTGTGGTAAGCCGTTCCTGCACCTGAAGCCTGCGCGAATAAGCCTCAACCACACGGGCAATTTTGCTTAATCCGGTGATATAGCCATTGGGAATGTAACCTACATGTGCCTTACCAATGAATGGTATCATATGATGCTCGCAGAGCGAAAAAATCTCGATGTCTTTTACGATCACCATTTCGCGGTAATCTTCCTTAAACTTAGCCGAGAGCAGTATTTCACGCGGATCGTGATCATAACCCTGGGTAAGAAACTGTATGGATTTGGCTACTCTGCGAGGTGTATTCTGTAGGCCTTCTCTTTCAGGGTTTTCGCCAATCAATTCGAGGATGGCTCTGTAGTGTTTCTCGAGTTGTGCAAGTTTTTTAGGTGCAAATTTTTCAATTTTTTCGTAGCCAAGTAATGCTTTAGGTGCTTCTTTCATGATGATTTCACTTTGATCCAGGAATGTTTAATGGCCATAATATTCCACATAATTATTTTCGGATTCG
Organism: Bacteroidales bacterium UBA6229; assembly: GCA_002440975.1. Taxonomy (GTDB): domain Bacteria; phylum Bacteroidota; class Bacteroidia; order Bacteroidales; family F082; genus UBA5536. The sequence goes on along the minus strand of DJWN01000064.1, from coordinate 37,654 downwards.
TACAATTTTATGCAGTGCAAGGCAGCACCAAGGGTATTGATACTGGCTTCGAGCTGATCCCAGATTGCCATCGCCAGCATCTCGGTTGAAGCAAACTTACCTTGCATGAAAAGCACTTCCAGGTTGATGTTTTTGTGATCGATCTGATCGGTAACCTTTTCCCGAATGATTTTGCTAAGCAGTTTCAGATTTATTAAAAAACCGGTTTCGGGATTTACCTCACCTTTTATCGTGACGAAGAGTTCGTAATTGTGGCCATGCCAGTTTGGGTTGGAGCATTTACCAAAGACTTCAGCATTTTTTTCATCACTAAAGTCTGCTCTGAATAAACGATGGGCTGCATTAAAACGTTCTCTTCGGGTGATGAAGATCATAGAATCCGGCAATTAGTATTATCAGGCCACAAAAGTACGCTTTTATGTGGAAAAGCATTTGATTTGCTATCAGGAATAAACTTTTTTTAAAAAATTATGAAATCTGATTTCTGGCTATTTTTTGATGTTGATGCGGGTTCCAATCCAGAATCTAAATTGTTCAACGCCAAGTGCATAAGCCGAAGTGTTTAAGGGCAATACAGGATTGTTAAAACCACTTACTCCACCCATTCCTGCAAACCATTTTTTACCGTTGTAGCCGGCAGCAAAACGGGATGTCCATAAAAAATAGGCTTTGTTTCGGTTGTAGTGCTCTGTTTCGGTATGATAGTCGTAATACTGTAAAAATGCTCCCGGCAACAATGCCAGATTTACATAAAACCGTTTTAGAAATACCAGAGAATAGGAATAACCGGCAAAAATTCCCACAAAATTAAACCTGCCTCTAACCAATTTGTCTTCTTCGTAAATCTCGTATTGATTGGCATATTCGTCTGGTATCAGGCTGCTTTGCGCCTGCAAGCGGTTTATTTGAAAAGCCGGAGCAATTAATAAAGAACCTGCACTTTTTCGCTGGTATTCATTTTGGATGTAAGCTGCTCTGAATGAATGTCTGTGATGATTGGGAACGAGATAAAATATTCCACTTATGCTGCTGATATCCAGATCGGGGCGTTGCAGATATGGATCACCACTTTTGAAGTTTTCAACAATCTGAGGACTGTTTTCCAGATAAAAACCTTTGTAGTTGGCATAGGCCAGTTCGGCATTAATCCATGAGCCATAAGTGTTTACTCGCAAATCAACGGAGGAAGAAGTGCCATAAATGTCTTTGTCGTTTGCCGGGATGGGCGTTTGTATTGTCAATCCAAGCCCGAACCATTTGTAAAAACCCGCTAGGCCAATATGTTGCGGGCTGTTTGGTCGGTATATTAATTCCGTGCTATTACTTACCGGGCTTATTTCGAGGTTTATTGATTCGTACATGCCATATATCCGAACGGTTAGAATATCCTTGTTATCTTTGATGTAAGCAGTGTCTGGCTGTGCAAAAATTGGTGTAGCAAATACAATCAAACTAAAGATCACAATTGCAACGGGTAAATGTTTTGTCATGGTTGATCCGGCCTAAAACATCAATTTGATTTTTTTGTAACGGCATTTACTTCTAATGCAGTAAAGATAATATAGTAAATGAAAAAGCTAAGTAAAAAAGGAACAGCTTCATCACGATTGTAAAGCAGATAAACGGTAATAATGGCCAGATAGACAAGTAGTTTAAGGAAAGTTGCCACCATAAAAAAATTAGCGAAGCTGCTCAGTTTTTTTTCTTTGGCCCGTTGATAAAGCATAAACAACCCCAAATTGCCCAGGGTGAAAAAGATCAGAAGATAAGGCCAGGCCTGGCTGGTGTATCTATCGGGTAGCTGATTGAAAACCAAAAAGCTGATTATAGCCGCAAAACCGGCAGCAAGCAGGTTCCTGATCAAAAAAATACGGAAATCGTTGTTCATAAAACGGAACTTTTTATTTCAAAAAATCTTTTATGGCAAAATAGATAGCCAACGCCACGGCTAATAACGATACTACTACAGTAAAAACAGGGAAACGCCATTGTAACCCTTCATCAAGTTTCAGGCCACCAAAAACGCCAGCCAAAATGATGAACAGCATCTGAAAGGCCAGTGAGGAATAACGGGCATAAGCATTCAGATAATCACCAGGTTTATTTTTGTTTTTTTTCATCAGGTGCGGTCTGCTTCATTTCGCATTTTCCGCTGAACTGTGCTCCAACCTCAATAGATAATTTTTGGGTAGTTAACTCACCTTCGAATATGGCTGTGGCTTTCAGTACGGTTAGTTCTTCTACCTTTAAATTTGCTTTCACCTTACCCGAGATATCGGCTTGTTTACATTCCAGTTCGCCTGATACATTTCCACTCTGGCCGATTACTATCTTGCCATTGGAGCGTAACGTTCCAATTACTGTTCCGTCAATTCGAATATCGCCAGACGACTGAATATCGCCTTTTATAATCGCTTCGTTACCAATCAGGTTGCGGGTTGTTGAATCGTGTCCGGATTTAGGATGCTTCATCAATCTTTGTATTTTTTTGAATACAAAAGTAGTTTTTTTACCCGATTGAATTGCTGATCTATTTTGGAGTTATTGAGTTCCAAAAGCGTGCATATTCATCGATGTCTTTGTTTCGGTAAAAAATGGGATAATTTGTAAGTGAAATGGGATAAATGCTGTAATCTGCTTTATTCATGCCTCCCAACACATAATCTGATTGTGTGAGTACCTCAAAATAGTCAATAGCCGCATCACGATTTGTAAAATTTCCAACAGTTATCAGGGAATAGTCTTTGTCGAGTACCAGATTTTTTATCATTAGGCTTTGAATGCTGAATTCGCGCTGGTTAAAATCAGAAAGCCTTACTTTGAGCGGATCAATGCGAATTTTAGCTGTTTTGCACACCAACATTACCATGTATTGAGATTGTTTGTTAACGATATAAGGTGATTCCGGAGCTGCAACAGCAACTGTTTCATCTTCCGGAATTTCAACTTCCACACTAAGCTCGTAGGTTTTACCAATATTTCTCAGAATATCCTGCGCCAGAGGTGTTACACTACTTTGCGGATAGGTTTTGATAAGTTTATCCAAAGCCACAGCCATCGTATCGACTACTTCGAGCCTGCCTGAGGCAACGGCACGTAAAAAGGCAAAGCGCGGCAAAAGTGTAGTGTCGTTGGGGTACAATTGCGCAGCCCGATCAGCATTCATCACAACCCTGAAGTATTGTCCGGCTTTGTAGGCATCGTAGGTTCTTTCGTAAAAGGCAGCTGATTCGCCTTGAGCAGTAGCTTTTTTCACAAAATAATCCGGATCGAGTAATACCTGCGCATAGTCCGAATCAGGGTAATCCTGGATGATGGTTAGCTTGTAGTTTTCAGCCGCTTCAGCCTCTTGTTTTTCTTTGTGAAGCTTATAGAGTGCGTAAAGCGAAGGCAGACGGTATTCATTTTCAGGATATCTGGTATTCAGTGAAGTATAGGCGTTGATGGCTTCAGGGATGTCGTTTAAGCTCTCCATATAGATGAAACCCAAGTTATTAAGTGCTTCTGCAATGTTATTATTCGCGTTTGCCTGTTGTTCTTCAGTAAGGGGCAATTCTGCAAGGTAATAGGTGCGATCGCGTGGTGTGAGGCTGGCTGCTGCGCTGTCGGCAATGGCGGTTTCGCTGTCTGCAGTTATTTCCATTCCTCCGTCATCAAAACTAATACTTTGTTTGTCGCTGATGCGCCAGTTATCTTCCAGTTTGCGGCGGCCCCATTTTCTAAGAAATTCTGTATATCCAAAGCTCAGGGTGTTAGGGTTGTAGAAATACCATTCAGTGGATTGTTCCAGAGTATTTTGCGGTTCGCGTGTACCTGGCAACAAGGCCATTTGTTCTTCCAAACGTTCTTCTTCCTTGAGTCGTTTTTCTTCTTCGATATAATCCGCAATAATACCATCGATTATCTTGTTGCGCAACACAGAATCCATGGTTGCCAGTCGCAAGAGGCTGTCCTGTGTTTGTACTATCACCAAATTTTCAACCAGTTCCTGTAATACGCCTGCCCGGTTGTTGATGCTGTCGTAGCCGGGATAATCCAACGGAAGTGCACTTACTGCCGTGTCGTAATAAGCTTGTGCCGGAACATATTTCAGCCTGTCGAAGAGCAATCCTGCCACCAATAGTGCCGAGGTAGCTTGCTGGCTTTTGTTGACAGTACTCACAGCCACAGATTTTTGTAACAGCTCGATGGCGTCTTCGTGCCGGTTTTCTTTCAGGGCTATTTCGGCCAGTGCATAATAGATGCGATCTTGATATTCTTCATTTTTTTCATCCCGCAACATTTTATTCAGGATTTTGATGATCTGTTTGCTGTCGCCCTGATTGGCATCAAAGGCTTTGGCCAGATTGATCCTGGCTTCAAATGCCAGCGTATAGTCAGGATTGCGTTTGATTACAGTTTTAAATTGTTCTGTTGCAGCAGCCAGGTCGCCTTGTCGTTCGTAAATCTGCCCCAGTATAAACATGGCTCTGGTTTTGAGCTGTTTGTCGTTGCTGTTGAAGATGCCTCTTTTCAGGTGAATTACCGCTTCATCATAATTTTCGCGATCAATGTAATAGTCGGCCCAAACTAACTCAAGGTTTCGCCGAACCTCGGCAGGCATTTCGCGGTCGCGCCAGGCAGCATCCAATGCTCGCAACATGGGCTCGGCTTTTTCGTACTGCTCCAGTTGAATATATGTTTTTGCCAACCAAAGATCGGCTGTGAATTTGATGTCGTTATTGCTATACTGACTCGAAACGAAATCAAAAGTACGCCGGGCACTGATGTAATCCTGTTTATAAAAATGAGCCTTACCCATCATCAGGTAGCTGTCGTCGATCCACCGAACATATTCTTTGTTGCCAAATTTCATCGAGTGACGCTGAACACCAATTGAGCCTTTCTGAATGGCTCTGTCCATGGGTTGATAGATGCGCTGGGCATTATTTTTTGTGCCATAGTTATAAACTCTTAACACACGCAGATAATCATCTTTTGTCTGTTCGTTGAGTGTTTTTAGGCCATCTTTTAAGCTTTCGTTGCCATTCCAATAAACATTGTATTTGCTGGTGATGTTATGATAAACACGTCTTGTCCAGGTGTTTTTTTTAGTAGAACAGGCACCTAAACCTAAAAAAACGAAAGCAATTATGATCAGTTTTAAAAAGGTGAATCGGTTTTTTGGCACAGCGAAATTTTTATTTACCATAACTAAACTTACCGCAAAATATTATAAGCAATGATGCTTAAGGTGTTTTTCTTTTTCAAGGATTGAAGTTGCAAAAGTAAGTAAATCAAGTTATAGGACTATTATTTGATAGGAGGATTCTGGGCAAATACCTAAAAAATTTATATTGAAAGCCAATGAGATCAATTAGATATCCGGTGTTAGTAGATTTCCTTTAATTTATGAACTTAGTTTTTTCGATTACTTTTGCAACCGAAAACCAGTGCTATGCAAAAAGGCAAAAAAAGGGAAAGGTGGTATCAAAAGTTACGTAACAAGTACAGGTTAGTAATTTTTCATGAGGAAACCTTTGAAGAGAAGTTAAGCTTCAGACTTAGCAGGCTAAATGTCTTTGTTTTATTGGTGAGTTTGAGTGTTTTTTTGGTTTTTATAACCATTTATATCATCGCTTTTACTTCACTCAGAGAGTATATACCAGGCTACACCGATATTACCCTGAACTCCCGTGTTTATGAGATGGTTAGAAGAGCTGATTCGCTGGAGCAGGTTTTTAGGCAAAAAGATCAGTATATCAATAATATACGCAGAATAATTGACGGATATGATGACCAATCCGACAGTTTGGAGGCGGTTTTTAATGTCAGAATGATACGGACTTCAGCAATTGATACCATACGCATGACCCGTAGCGAGCAGGACAGCTTGTTGCGTCTTGAATTTGAATCAGCCGAGCGTTTTAATTTGTATGGGCAGGGAAATCTTTTACCCGAAAGCAGAAGAAGAGCAATGCAGACAGCAAACTTTTTTGTTCCACTCAAAGGGCTGATCACCAATAAATTTAATCCATCTAACAAGCATTTTGGCGTTGATGTCGTTTCCAATGCCAATGAAGCCATTAAAGCAGTGCTGGAAGGAACGGTGATTTTTGCTGACTGGACCCCGGATAAAGGCTATGTGATTGGATTGCAACATGCTGGCAACTTTTTGTCGGTATATAAACACAATGCGGTATTGTTGAAATCGGAAGGTGATCAGGTGAAAGCCGGCGAAGTAATTGCCATTGTTGGTGATTCCGGGGAGCTCAGTTCAGGGCCACATCTGCATTTTGAACTGTGGTTCAATGGTATGCCAATCAACCCTGAAGATTATATCGGCTTCGAGTAAAGTATAAATCCAAGGCAGGTTTGCAGCTCATAAAAATATTTAAAACATCAGATTGTAATACTGAATTACTGAGGGAATTAATTCGGTATCGGAGATTTTTTAGTAATCTTGCAGCCTTTTAATAGAATGAACATCCTTCTGATAGATATGTTTACAGCAGGAATAAAATATTAAGCAGGAAAAGCTTTTAATAACAAATGGAAATAGCAATAAAAATCATACAGCTTTTATTAAGCTTGTCAATATTGGTGATTGTACACGAATTTGGTCATTTTGCCGCAGCAAAGATATTTAAAACCCGTGTTGAGAAGTTTTACCTCTTTTTTGATCCCTGGTTTTCTATTTTTAAGTTTAAGCACAAAGGCACCGAATACGGCATGGGCTGGCTTCCCTTGGGGGGATATGTCAAAATTTCAGGTATGATTGATGAGTCGATGGACAAGGAAGCCATGAAACAATCACCCAAAGACTACGAATTCAGGTCGAAACCGGCATGGCAGCGCCTGATTATCATGCTTGGTGGCGTGACGATGAATGTGGTGCTGGCTTTTTTGATCTACATCGGAATGTTAAGCATTTATGGCGAACAGTTTTTGCCCACCTCCGAAGCCAATCGTTATGGCATTGCAACCGACAGCCTGGGACGATCCTTTGGCTTTCGTAACGGCGACAAAATACTGAATGTGAATGGGGAATACGTAGAAGATTTCAACAAAATCCCCCTTACCATGATTCTTGAAAACGCCCGTCAGCTCGAGATAGAACGGAATGGTGTCAGAGAAACGCTCACCTTACCCGAAAATGCCATTGCTCAACTTGTGAAGCATGATAATCCACTATTCCTTTCGGTTCGTATTCCGTTTATCGCAGCAGCTTTTTCGGAAGGATCGGTGGCCGAAAAGGCAGGCATGAAAGTGGGGGATACCATTCTGGGAATAAATGGTGTTTCGATGCGCTATTTTCAGGATTTCAGAGAAGGCATCCAGCAATATAAAAATCAGGACGTTGTAATAAATGTAAAAAGAGGCAGCGACTCAATCGATTTGAATGTTCAGGTGCCCGAGCAGGGATTGATAGGTGTTTATCCCAGTCAGCAACTCACTGATTTCTTCCATTTTAGCGAGACGCATTACAATTTTGCACAGGCCATACCAGCCGGGGTAAAGAAAACTGTTGATGGCATAAGTGGCTACCTCAAGCAGCTCAAGCTTTTATTCTCACCCGAAGTGAAAGCCTATGAAAGTGTGGGTGGATTTATTTCGATTGGTTCCATTTTTCCACCTGTTTTTCACTGGGAAAGTTTCTGGCGGCTCACTGCCTTTCTTTCCATTATGCTGGCCGTATTGAATCTGTTGCCTATCCCGGCACTTGATGGAGGCCATGTGATGTTTCTGTTCTACGAGATAATTGCCGGACGCAAACCCAGCGATAAGTTTATGGAAGTGGCGCAGATAGTTGGAATGGTATTGCTTTTTGGCTTGTTGATTTTTGCCAATGGCAATGATGTGATGAAGCTTTTCAGATAAATCAGGCTTCCAGTTTGTCGCGAAGCGACCGAAAACCCTTTCCCAAAATTTCGGATGCGTTTAAGCTAACTACAAAAGCTTTTTGATCGGTTTTGCTGATAAATTCTTTCAGCAACACTATTTCGCGGCGGCGAAGCACAACAAAAAGCATATTTCTTGTCTTGCCGGCAAACATGCCTTGTCCGTTAAGCAAGGTTGCTCCCCGCCTGAAATCAGAAGTGATTTTGCTGGCAATTTTTTCATATTCGTCCGAAACCACCAGTACAACCTTATCCGTTTGAGCCCCTTCGAGCACCATATCAATAACCTTACCCATCACAAAAATAGCCAGCAACGAATAAAGTGGAATTTTCCAATCGGCAAATACAACTGTTCCAATCACAACGATCAGTGCATCAATGCTCATCATCAGTTTACCAAGCGGTTGATGCGTCCATTTGCCTGCCATCATAGCCATTACATCCGTTCCGCCACAAGTGGCTTTTGCCTTAAAAAACAAACCTACACCCAATCCGATGATGGCACCTCCGTAAAGAGCCGAAGTTAGCGGATCATCTTTCAAAAGCGGGAAGTCGCCATAGAGATAGGTGAATCCATCCATAAATCCGCTTGTAAGAAAAAAACCGGTAACAGTTTTTGCTCCAAAACGTGGCCCCAGCACCTTGATACCAATAAGTGTAAGCGGGATATTAAACGCAAGAGCCATCAACCCAACCGGAGTGTTAAAACTGTGGTGCAAAACGATTGAAATGCCATAAATTCCGCCTGGAACAATTTTATGAGGTGTGATAAAAAAAACATACCCGGCTGCTATGAAAATTGCACCTATTAATATAAAAGCATAAGCTTTGATCCAAGGCAGACTAAAGGGCCGGTAGCTGACAATAAATGCCATTGGCTATGATTCCAATTTGTCGCGTAACGACTTGAATCCTTCTCCCAGGATTTCATTGGCGTTGATAACCGTAACGAAGGCTTTGGGATCAATCTGATGAATATATTCCTGAAGCATAGCCATTTCGCGACGGTTTACAACAGTGAAGATGATTGTTTTTTCGCTGCCGTTGTACATGCCTTTTCCTTTGAGATAAGTGCCGCCACGGTTAAGATCGTCAATAATTTTACCTCGTATTTCCTCGTATTTATCGCTGATGATAAATAAAGTTTTATCATAGTCAACACCTTGTAAAATAGCGTCTATCACTTTTCCGGTGATGTAAATGACGATGAGCGAATAAAGCGGAATTTTCCAGTCCTGAAACACCAGCAAACCTACAAGTACAATCACTGAATCGACCCAGATTAATAACTGGCCAACCGGAAGGCTGGTGTATTTACTGATTATCATCGCAACGATATCTGTGCCTCCTGAGGTAGCTTTCGATTTGAAAATCAATCCCAATCCTGTACCCAGAAAAACACCACCAAAAATGGAGCTTAACAGGGGTTCGTTGGCTACCAACGGATCTTCGCCATATAAGTAGGTGATTCCATCCACAAAAAAGGCGGTCAGTAAAAATCCGATAACTGTTTTGTAACCAAACCTGGGCCCCAAAATACGGATTCCTATCAGGGTGAGAGGAATATCCATTGTAAGCGCAGTGAGCCCAACGGGAGTGCCTAAAAGATAATGAACGACAATGGCGATACCGTAAACTCCTCCCGGTACAATTTTATAAGGCGTGATAAATAGTACAAAGCCCGAAGCCAAAATAAACGAACCTATAAGGATTAGCAAATGATTGATTATCCAACGTTTGGAAAAAAGTTTGTCTTTTTGAATAAATGCCATGACAACCAGGATTAAGTTTAAGTCAGCGGCAAAATTACTACCTTATAGTGGCTTCGCAACATAAAAAAGGGTAATTCTGTTGTATTTTGAATTTTGCACAATAAAGCGGATGAAAATGTGTTTTTTCACCAAACTAATTATGAAGTAATCAACATACTTCAGCAGTTTGAGATAAATTTATTACTTTAGCCCGCACAAAAAAAATTGCCAGAAATAACTAATGCAATTGATTAGCAAGTACTTAATCTTTATTTTTGTCTTTTTTATCAGCACAGTTGTTGGATTTTCCCAGCAGGCTCCTGTATTTACCTATCATACAAATACCTATGCCTACAAAAATCCGGGTTTTGCTGGATTGGGTGAAGGAATTTGCCTGAATGGAATCGTAAGGCAACAATGGGCTGGGTTTACTGACAATGAAGGAGAGAATGTTGCACCTGAAGACTTATTGATCACAGCAGACATGCCGGTACGCTGGTTGCGTGGAGGTGTTGGGTTATCCATCATACAGGATAAACTGGGTTTTGAGAACAACATTGGTGTGAATTTGGGTTACAGTTATCATGCTGATCTGGCAGGTGGCCGGCTTGGAATAGGGGCAGCAGTTAATTTGCTGAACCGCTCAATGGATTTTGGGAAGTTTAAACCGCAAAGCGAAGGTGATCCCGTTTTGGCCAGTGGCGAACAAACTGATATGCTTTTTGATATGAATCTGGGACTGTTTTGGCAGGTTGATAATATATATTACATCGGTATTTCGGCTACAAGTTTGTTCGAAACCAAAGGAAAAGCCCTGGGTAGTAGTGCCGAGAGCAGTGCCAGCTTTGTGGGCGACCGGACATTTTATCTTGTTGGGGGTTATGAGTTTCCGATTCCCGGCAAACCGGCCTATGAACTCCATCCGGCAATAAGTGTACAAACCAATGGCGTTAAAACACAAATTGATCTTACAGCCAAAGTGCTATACAATAATAAGTTCTGGGGTGGCGTTAACTATAGGCTTCAGGAATCCATCGGTTTGATGGCAGGTGTTTTTATCAAGGATATCCGAATTGGATATGCCTACGATATCAACACTTTAGGCTTATCAGTGGTACCCGGATCGCATGAGATTAGCATCGGTTATTGCTTTAAGTTGCAGCCTGATCGTTCAGCAAGAGTGTATAGAAATACAAGGTATTTATAAGAAGATTTTTAAAAAAAAATAAGAGACTTAATCTTATTTGTTATTTTTGGCCGGTTTAAAGTAAGAAAAGGGAACTCAAAATTTTGAAGATTAATACAAACTACAATATGACTTGTAGGAAATTTAGAACAATTCAGAACGTTAAGATGAAGAACATACTGCTATTTGCTTCTGTCGTGCTGTTGCTTGCCAGCTGCAGCAATTCCAATCAGGGCGAACTTGTTGGTGCCCGCAAAAAATCGAAACCTTTTTATCAACCCGATCCTTATGGAATGGTCTTTATTCCGCAAGGGAGCTACACCATGGGTGTGGGTGGCGAAGACCTGACTTACGGGCAGCTTCATCAGCCCAAGACGATTTCGGTTTCAGGCTTTTTTATGGACGAAACAGAAATCACCAATAACGAATACCGTGAGTTTGTATATTGGGTTCGCGACTCTATTGCCCGTACGCTATTGGGCGAAGTGAGGCCGGATGATTATCTGATAACTGAAAACAAAAAAACAGGTGAAATTTATGATCCGCCTTTCCTCAACTGGAAAGAGGATATTGAATGGAACAGCGAAGATCAGGACGTACGGGATGTTTTGGAAGAAATGTACCTACCTGATTTTGAACGATATTTCAGGAGAAAGGAAATAGATACTCGTAAATTATTCTATGAATACTATTGGGTTGATCTGCAAGCCGCTGCTAAGAAAGAATTTGTGGAAGGTGCTGATTTCAGGAATGCCGGTTTGGCAAACAGACCTAAAGGTTTGGAGAACAGATCTATCTATGTTCGTAAAGAGATGATCAATGTTTATCCCGATACACTAGCCTGGATCCATGATTATACCTACTCGTTTAACGACCCGCTCACTGAAAAATATTTTTGGCACCCTGCCTATGATCATTATCCGGTAGTTGGGGTTAACTGGAGTCAGGCAAAAGCTTTTTGTGTTTGGCGTACTGAGAAATTGAACAGTTATCTGCGTGCGAAAAAAGGTGAAGTTTCGCTGGCCGAGTTCCGGCTACCTACAGAAGCAGAATGGGAATGGGCTGCCCGTGGTGGAAACCACCTGAACGCTTATCCCTGGGGAGGTCCATACACACGTAATGACAAGGGATGTTTTTTGGCCAACTTTAAACCAATACGCGGAAACTATATCGCAGATGGCGGTTTACGTACCGTGATAGTAGGTCACTTCCCTCCGAATGACTGGGGGCTCTATGATATGGCCGGAAACGTTGCCGAATGGACAAATAGTGCTTTTGACCCGTCTTCCTATAATTTTACCTGGGACATGAATCCAAATTACACCTATAACGCCAAGGAAAATGATCCTCCGGTAATGAAACGTAAAGTGATCAGAGGCGGTTCGTGGAAAGATATTGCTTATTACCTTCAGGTTACAACCAGAGCCTATGAATATCAGGATACTGCAAAGAGTTATATTGGTTTCAGAACGATACAGCCATTCCTGGGCCGCAACAAAGGTGATAACCCGAATAAAGCCTCAAGAGTTTATAATTAATCATACAGTTAATAGTTAACATAAAACAATAATTTAATCAATATCTATTATGGGATTTAGCAAAATGTTAAGAAGTAAAGGGTATAAAAACTTCATGGCCAAACTTTATGGCATAGGTGCTGCATTGGTAATATTAGGCGCACTTTTTAAGATTAATCACTACACCGGTGCAAATGAGATGTTGATTATTGGCATGGCCACCGAGGCTATTATTTTCTTCTTTTCTGCTTTTGAACCTCCGCATGTTGAACCCGACTGGAGTTTGGTTTATCCGCAGCTGGCAGGCATGTATCACGAGTCTCCTGTTGAAACAGAGTTGGAGTCGAAGAAAACTGCCACACAGAAACTTGATGATATGTTTAAGGAAGCAAACATCGAATCTTCCACTTTGGAAAGGTTGAGCAAAGGCTTTGAGAAATTGAGTGAGAATGCATCAAGAATGTCTGATATTTCAAATGCTGCCCTTGCAACGAATGAGTATGTTGACAACATCAAACTTGCAACCAAATCAGCTTCGGAGCTTTCCGCAAATTACAAAAAAGCATCCGAAGTACTTAGCCAGGATGCACAGGCTACTGTTGATTATATCGAAAACATGAAGTCAGCTTCAGATAATGCCGGCAAGTTAAGTACTGCTTATGTGCAGGCTGCTGATATTATCAAATCAGAGATGAGAAGCACTGAAGAATTTGCCGGCACTGTTAAAGAAGCCTCTTCTTCGGCCAGGCAACTTGCTGATTCATATTCCAAGTCTGCTACCTTGATTCAAAAGTCAGTTGAAGCACTGGATTTTGGAACAATTGACGGCGAAAGCTACAACAAGCAGTTACAGCAAATCGCAAAAAATCTTACCGCTTTGAATTCTGTTTATGAATTACAATTGCAAGGATCGTCCAAGGCAGCAGAAGCCAGCGACAAATTATATCAAACCATGGCTCAATACCTCGAAAAGGTTAATCAATCTGCCGAAAACACAGCACAATTCAATCAGCAACTCACCGAGCTTTCAACACGCATGAGTGCCCTGAATAAAGTATATGGCAACATGCTCTCTGCCATGAATGTTCAGTCTTAAGCTGAAATTGAGAATGAGATCAAAAGTATCTTTCAAAATAAGAAAATAGAAGATGGCTGGATATAAAGAAACGCCGAGGCAGAAGATGATTGGGATGATGTACCTGGTTCTTACTGCAATGCTGGCACTTAACGTTGCAAAGGATATTCTGGATGCATTCCTGGTGGTAAACGACAGTATGGAAATTACCAACCAAAGCTTTGCTACTAAAATTGCCGGACAGTATGCCAAGTTCGAAACACAATACAATCTGGAGCCTGTTAAAGTGGAGGAATACTGGCTAAAAGCAGGGGATGTAAGACAAAAATCCTATGAACTGATTGAATACATTGAGGACATCAAACTAGAGCTTGTAGCCCGATCAGAACGAATGACGCGGGAAGAAGCACTTGGTAAATATTTCGAGAAACAAGCAGTGCCAGATCAATTTAGTCCCGGTCAGATGCGCGATCAGTTTATGCTAAATCTCAATAGTGTTCCATCACGCGATAAGTATGATGAACCAACAAATTACCTGATCGGTCAGAATAAGAACGGGAAAGCCTATGAACTGGCTGACAAGATGAAAGAGTACCGGGCCTACATTCTGGATATTATCGGATCGCAGTTTGAAGACCGTATTGGACTGGTGACCACTGGCAAGTTTAAAGATGCAAGTGGCACGCCACAGGATTGGGAGTATTATAACTTTTACCACACCATTCTGGCAGCTGATATCACTTTGCTTAACAAAATCATTGCCGAAGTTCAAACGGCCGAATTTGATGCGGTGAATACACTCTATGCCAATATTACTGAAAAGGATTTTAAGTTTGATAATGTTGCTGCACGCGTTATTCCAAAATCTACCTATATCCTCCAGGGACAAGCTTACGAGGCAGAGATTCTAGTGGCTGCCTATGATTCCAAAACACAATCACAGGTAAAAGTTCTTCGCGGTGCCGGTAAAATTACAGATGCTAATATTGCGAGGGCACAAACCTTTAATAGTGTTAATGGTACAGTAAAACTTGAATTCCCGGGTAATACCGTTGGACCGCAAAGTTATGCCGGAGTAATTGAAATGCTGGATCCCCGCACACAAGAACTCACCCATTATGAGTTTAGTGGTGATTATATTGTTGCCCCTCCGGCACTTACTGTTTCTCCGCTCAAAATGAATGTGCTTTATGCCGAGCTTAAAAATCCGATTTCTATATCATCACCTGGAATTGCAAGCGATCTTTTGACGCCTTCTATTACGAAGGGCAAACTTTCCAAAAGACCAGATGGAACCTGGGATGCAGAGGTGCCAATTGATGAAAAATTAACAACCATAACTGCTTCTGCCTCAATCGACGGAAAGACCATTGTACTCGGATCTTACGATTTTCGAATCAAACGTGTTCCGAAACCAAATGCAACGATTGCTGGAATTTCGGACGGGAAGATTGACCGCGACCGTTTGCTGGCAGCCAATGCTATTATACCAGAGTTGGTTGATTTCGACTTTGAAGATTACTATTATCAAATCGTTTCCTATGAGTTGGAAACTATTCTGGGAGGCGATTTACAATCTACCGGAACAATCC
The DNA here is from genome assembly GCA_002440975.1 of Bacteroidales bacterium UBA6229. Lineage (GTDB taxonomy): Bacteria > Bacteroidota > Bacteroidia > Bacteroidales > F082 > UBA5536. The sequence goes on along the minus strand of DJWN01000064.1, from coordinate 22,653 downwards.
GTAGCAACAGATTTAATGATGCGGTTTTGAATACCATTCGTAATTCGCGGCGTGGACAAAAGCTTTTTTTTATGAACATCCAGGCTAAGAGTCCGACCGGTCGTATGGTAACCCTTAACCCTATCAGTTTAGAAATACAATAAATATTCTGAGATATCATGAGAAAAATATTGTTTTTATTTACCATCCTAATCGGAATTAGCTTCGTTTCACAGGAAACGTTTGCTCAAATTCTTGATGAAAGACCAGTAGATGGGATTTATGCAGATGATGGTACAATTGACATCGATCCCATTCCATTTCCTACCATCCGGAAAGCGGATGTAATGTGGAAGAAACGCGTGTGGCGTGAAATTGATTTCCGACAGAAGATGAATCACGCTTTTTATTATCCTGTTATTCCCCATAATAACTGGCGGAATTTTATTGCCGTGATATTAGACGGAATGCGCGAGAATAAATTTTTAGCTTACGACGCACAGAATAACCCTACTGATGAGTTTCTGGTGCCCTTGACTTATAATCAATTGATAGAGCGCGAAACAGATAGTTCCAGACAAACACTTCGCCGCAGCTATCCACCTTATGATGAGTATGATACTGTAATCGTTTCAAGGTTTGATCCAACCCGTGTGATGCGTCTGCGTGTAAAAGAAGATTGGTATTTCGACAAACAAAGATCACAATTGATGGTTCGTATCATTGCTTTGTGTCCGGTACTGATGGTCGAAAGGGATGGGCAGGAATTTACACAACCCTTGTTTTGGATATCCTATGAGCAGGCCCGTGATGTGCTTGCTAAATCTGAGATATTTAATCGTCAGAACTCAGCTGAACGCCGAACTTATGATGAGGTGTTTTGGAAGCGTATGTTCGATAGCTATGTTTACAAGGAGGAAAACGTGTACGATCGTACCATTGGTTCCTATGCCCTTGGTATTGATGCTTTGCTCGAATCGGAGCGTGTGAAGACAGAGATTTTGAACTTCGAACAGAATCTTTGGGAGTACTGATTTTTGATGTTTATGGAATGGCCCGCATCAGAAATGATAGCGGGTTTTTTTGTTAAATTCTGAAATAATTTCACCTGACAAAATGTTAAAAAAGTAAACCAAATGAGTAATATGACGCATCAAAACAAAACTGCAGAAACAAAATTCGGACTTCATCCGGTTTTACTGGAAAGATGGAGCCCGCGGGCTTTTAGTGATAAAGCTGTAGAACCCGAAAAGATTTATCGCTTTTTGGAGGCTGCCAGATGGTCGCCCTCTGCTTCAAACGAGCAGCCCTGGCGTTTTATAATTGGATTAAAGGGTGATGACACCTATAAGAAATTGTATGAAACATTCGTGGAATTTAACCAGTTATGGACAAAAACAGCTCCGATATTGATATTGAATTTGGCCAATACCCTGAGCACCAAAAATCCGGGTAAAGCAAATCTTACTTACGCCTATGATCTTGGACAAGCTGTAGCTCATCTCTCATTTCAGGCACATGCTGATGGTTTATATGCGCATCAAATGTCGGGATTCGATACGCAGCTAGCTGGAAAGGTATTTGAAGTTCCTGATCACTACAAAGTGATTTCAGTAGTTGCAGTTGGCTATATTGGTAATCCTGATGTGCTTCATCCAAACCTGAAGGAGCTTGAATATGCCGATCGAAACCGAAGACCTTGGAGCGAGAATGTTTTTTCAAACAAATTTGGTCAAAGCTTTTCACTGTTTTAACATTATTTTTGCGTAATTCCATGTAAATTCGCTGTCTTATTATTATACTCAAACTTTAGTGAAAGCGTTACAATTTACTTTTATTATCCTGATACTGGTTATCTTAAATGCATGTGATCCCGGCTCGCACACCGAAAAACGAGACAAACCAAACCCAAATACCAAAGGTGTGGCAGTGAGCGTGCCTGAGTTCAATGCCGATTCAGCTTTTCATTTCGTAGCCAAACAGTTGGCTTTTGGGCCCCGTGTTCCGCAATCCGTAGCACATCAGGCTTGCGCCTTATGGTTGGCTGATAAAATGAGTGCGTTTGCTGATACGATTTATTTACAGCAATTTAGAACACGTATTTATGATCAGCGTGCCTTTGATGGATCCAATATCATCGGTGTGTTTAATCCGAAAGCCAAAAAGCGAATTGTTTTGTCTTCGCATTGGGACAGCAGGCCTTATGCAGATTATGATGCAGATTCCGAAAATCATCAAAACCCTATCGATGGTGCTAATGACGGAGCAAGTGGTACGGCAGTTTTACTCGAAATAGCCAGATTATTGAAAACATTTCCAATATCTGAACAATTTGGCATTGATATCGTTTTTTTCGATTTGGAAGACTACGGACCACCAACCAGCGATCGTAATCGTTATTCAGAAGAAAGCTGGGCATTGGGATCTCAATATTGGAGCCGTAATCCACACACACCTGCCTACAGGGCAAACTTTGGGATATTGCTGGATATGGTGGGAGGTGCTGATCCGGTTTTTCCGAGAGAGTATTTTTCGCAACAGTATGCTTCCTGGGTGGTTGATAAGGTTTGGCTGAAGGCCTATGAGCTTGGTTACGGCAATCTTTTTATTAATAAACCCGGGTCGCCCATCAACGATGATCACGTACCTATGAACGAAATCGCCGGAATCCCCACGATTAATATCATACACCTGGATCCCTCCAGTAGTAATGGCACTTTTTTTGAACACTGGCACACTGTCAACGATAATCTTGATGCCATAGATAAAGAAACACTTCGAATTGTAGGAAGAGTAGTAACGCATACAATCTATAATGAGCAATAAGTAAATTTGGGTGAAATTCTGTTTAAATTTGTTAAAGGTTTTTCACATTTTTTAACAATCCCTGCTTGTTTAATAGTAGGTATTAAAATGATCAACAAAAACTTAAATGCTTGTAAAACCTTATAATATACTTCCGGCAATTGTTATTATTGATTTATATCAACAAAGCTATTGTTCTAAAACTAGGTACGGTTTTTTTAATGTCATTTTTGGCATAATTGCTGAAAAGTTAAATACTGTTAATCTTGCATAAGAAAAATTACAAGCCGGAATTAACTTATACTCTGGCAACATTATGAACCAAATACCATAGAAACAATGAAGAGAATGAAAAAATTAGCGACTGCCACCACAATGATTTTTATGGCATCACTTACATTTATTTCCTGCACCAAGGAAGGGCCTGCCGGAATACCTGGAAAAGATGGTGAAGATGGCATCAACGGCCAGGACGGAACCGCCGGTTGTATTGAATGTCACGATAATTCACAAGCTTTGTTTGCGAAAACAATTCAATGGGAAAAATCAATCCATGCTACAGGTGGAAATTTTGAACGTAACACTGGTGATTGTGCCACATGTCACACCAGCCAGGGTTTTCTCGGATACCATGTTACGGGTACTTATGATCCTTCTGCACCAGGTGCTGCAATCAGTAATCCTAATCCTCCTAACTGTTACACTTGTCATAAAGTACATGATAGCTATACCCCAGCCGACTGGGAACTCACCAAAACCGGACAGGTTGCTATGTATAACACAACGCAAACACCTGATTTTGGTGCAGGTAGCCAATGTGCCAGCTGTCACCAGGGTCGTCCGGTTAATCCTTTCCCAACTGTTGGAGGAGGAGATATTACAATAACTAACACTCGTTATGGTGTTCATCATGGCCCACAGGCTAACGTTGTAAAAGGCACTGGTTTGTTTGAGCCGGGCACAGGTTATAATAACCATCCACACGCCAATATTGAAAACACATGTGTAACTTGTCATATGGCTGAAGCTTTTGGTACACAGGCTGGCGGACACACCATGTATCTTGGTTACGATTATTATGGCTCCACTGTTTTAAATACAGCTGGTTGTGTGGGCTGTCACCCAAATGTGGAAGAATATGTTGTGAAAACAGAAGAATTGCAAGCTGAAGTGGAGTTGATGTTATTGGATCTAAAAGCCATGCTCGATGAAATTGGTGCAATGAATCCTGGAAGCGACAACTCTGTTGCAGGAACCTATTCTCCTGAAGTAGCAGGTGCTGTATTGAACTACAAGGCTCTTACAGAAGATCGTAGCTTAGGTGTTCACAATCCATCTTATGTTAAAAGAGTGCTTCAAAATACAATGGAAGCCATTCAACAATAATCGTTAATTCAATGAAAGCTTCCGGGAACTCATTTTAGTTGAGCCTGGAAGCTTTTTATTAATAGCAAATACATTAAATTATGTATCAAATAAGATTACTAAAGCAGAGTCTGGTGGTCGTTGTACTGCTGCTGATAGCTTCGGCCTGTACCTACGATTTTATTGAGATGCCAAATCCTGATCCGATTGACCCTACTGATACTGTTTCATTTCAATCAGCTGTTGTACCCATTTTTACAAGTGGAAACAACTGTACTGCCTGTCACACAACCGGTGCTACTGCGCCTGATCTAACAGCAAGTAAAGCCTATAGTGCCTTGGTACCGGCCTACGTAAATCTGAATGATCCGGAATCAAGCTCTATTTATTGGTTCGCTCACCCCTCTTCTAATACACATGGGTGGAAAAAATTGAGCTTGAGCGAAGCTGGCATCATTTTGGGGTGGATTCAACAGGGAGCTCAAAATAATTAACATAGAAAAGTAATTACTATGAAAAGATATTTATTAGGCATAGCACTGGTTGTGAGCTCAATCTCGCTTGCAATTGGTCAGAATGAAGAGGCAAAGCCAAAAGATAAACCGGTTTGGGCACCCTTCGAAAGTGGCTATTTAATTGATAATCAAACTACGGTGATCCAATCTCCTAAAACTCTCGAATACATTATTCAACATAAATTTGGCACAATGGATAATGGGTTAAGCGACTTGTTTGGGTTGTATGCTCCCGGTGCAAATATTCGCATGGGACTTAACTATTCGTTGATCAAAAATCTACAGATAGGCTATGGGATCACGCGTTTGAATATGTATAACGATTTCTCCGTGAAATACACCATTTTAGAACAAACCCGCAGAAACACAATTCCGGTGGCTGTTGCCATATACGCCAATATGGGGATTGATGGCAGAAATAAGGAAGTTTATGGTCTTGATTTTAAAGGAAGCGATCGTTTTTCTTATTTTACCCAGTTGATCGTTGGTCGCCGGGTAAACGATTGGCTGTCGCTTCAGGTAAATGCCAGTTTTACACATTTTAACAAAACTGATTCCTTGATCGATCACGATAAAATTTCTGTTGGCTTTAATGGTAGAGCCAGGTTTTCACCGCAATCATCCATACTATTTCAATATGATGTTCCGTTAAAAATTCAAGGTATTGCCGAGCATCGTGAATTTACCAATCCTTCAAAACCAAATCTGGGTGTGGGATGGGAAATCAGAACAAGTACACATGCTTTTCATATCTATGTATCAACAGCCGGTGGTATTGTTCCGCAACATAACGCCATGTATAATCAAAACGATTGGACAAAAGGTGATTTGATGTTTGGATTTTCGATAACTCGATTATGGAGTTTTTAAGAATTACTAACTGTTAAATTATATAATTATGAATGTTAGATTTTTTTCAATTGCAGCTTTATTGGCAAGTACAATAGTGCTGATGGCCTTTATGATTCCTCAGGAAAAGAAAAAAGGTGGACCCTGGGAGGTTCCTCAGGAGTATGTATCAATGGAAAACCCATACAAAGATGATGCTTCTCTTGAAAAATACGGTAAACAAGCTTATATGAAACACTGTCGTTCCTGCCACGGAAACACTGGTGAAGGCGATGGTCCAAAAGCACGTAACCTTGAGTATGATCCGGGTAATTTGGCTGATGCTGCCTGGCAGGATAAAGTTTCTGATGGCGAACTTTATTATATGTCTATCATTGGTAGGGATGAAATGCCTAATTACGAAAGTAAAATTACTGATGATGAAGAGCGTTGGGCACTCATTAATTACCTCAGAACGCTGAAGAAATAATCTTTTGTGAATATGACAGAAACAGGTTTACATCCAGGACTTGCCATTGTGTGCAACCCTAATTGTAAACCTGTTTTTATGTTCTGATTTTTTGCGTAATCAAACAGAATTTGCAAAACGTATTTTATTCTTTTTTTATTATTCAGACCGACTTTAACTTCAAATTACATGCGAAACATATTTTTACTACTGTTTTTTGTGTTGTTTGCTTTTGTGCACAAACAAGCTTCAGCACAATTGATGGTTGACATGGAATCTCCACCTTCCAATTCAGAGATGAATCAGACCTGTTTCGATTGTCATGGACAAAAGGTTTATAGTTTTGAGAATGATTTTTCGGGTATGCTCGAACGCAAGGTGATGAATCCTAATTATGTGCTCGATACGGGTGCATTTTATCAGGGCGTACACCGTCATTTTGCATGTATTGATTGTCATTCAATGGATTATGAGGTTTTTCCGCATCAGTCCGAATTAAGATTCGAGATGATGTATTCCTGTATCGATTGTCATGGTGGAGATGAGACCTATGCTCAATACAATTTTGATCAGATAGAAGCGGAGTTTTTTCAAAGCGTTCATTCGAGTCGGCACGACGAATCCTTTAACTGTTGGATGTGTCACGATCCACATGCTTACAAGGCAATGACACATGGCGAGTTTAAGATCAGTGAAATTGTGAAGGCACATAATCAAACCTGTATAGATTGTCATAACGATGCCGCTCAGTTTCAGCGTATCACGGATAGTATTCGTCCAGATTTGGCTGAGGTTCACAGCTTTATTCCAAAGTATGAGGCCCACCTGAAATCGGTTAGATGTATCGAATGTCATACTTCGCAGCAAGATACCATGTGGGTGGCACATAACATTCTCGAAAAGGATTTGGCCGTGAAGAAATGTGTGGAGTGTCATTCGTCCAACACCATGCTGATGGCTTCTTTGTATAAATATCAAAGTATCGAAGCCCGCCAATCCGGTTTCCTTAACGCAGTGATTTTGAATGAATCCTATGTGATTGGTGCCAATCGAAATTTTTATTTCAATATCATCAGCATTATTCTTTTCGGGCTGGCCATACTCGGTATTGCAGTTCACGTGTTTTTCCGCATTAAAAATCGTTGATCCATGAGCAAACGAATTTATTTATATCCTATTTGGCTGCGTTTTTGGCATGCCATTAATGCCTTGATGTTTTTGATTTTGCTGGCAACGGGTTTGAGTATGCAGTATTCTAATCCGGATTGGCCATTGATTCGTTTCGATCTGGCCGTGCAATTTCACAACATAGCCGGTATCATTGTGAGTTTCAATTATCTGATCTTTCTGCTCGGAAACCGTACTACCTCAAACGGTGCTTACTATAAGATGAACTGGAAGACCTTGATCAGCGATCTGATTAAGCAAATGAATTATTATTTGTTTGGTGTGTTTAAAAAACAAGCCACTCCGTTTCCGGTAAACGAGGAACGAAAATTTAACCCCTTGCAAAAGTTTACTTATGTGCTTACCATGTATGGCATGATGCCTGTGATTATCATTACTGGCCTGGCCTTGTTGTTCCCGGAATTGATTATTGAGAAAGTATTTCAGAGTTCAGGGATCTTTTTAACAGCACTTTTGCATACAGTAATCGGGTTTATGCTTTCGATGTTTCTGGTTATTCACGTATATTTTTCAACCATGGGAAGCTCGCCCTTAAGTAATTTTAAAAGTATGATAAATGGCTATCATGAGCCGCATTAATTTGAGATTTGAATAAAGGCAAAATGCTGCAAATATTTTTGTTTGCAGCATTTTTTGTGAAGTCATTCAGTTTTGGTAAATGAACATTAGCAACAATTTAAGTGTTTTGGACGAAAAGATTTACTTTTGGTCGCTGACTTGAAGCAACGGAAATTAAGATATTTTACATCAATTTAACATCATTTTTCATGAAGACTTTTTTTAGCATTTTAATCAGTATAATTTTTCTTTCGGCCTGTAATCAGGGTAAAGTGGATGTGGGTTATGCCATTGATCCGGATAATCGATCGGTTGAAGTAAAAGAAGTGGAACAGGCCAATGCCTACACTTACTTAAAGGTGAAGGAAAATAATCAGGAGTATTGGTTGGCTGTAACAACGATGGATGCGCGCAAGGGCGACAAACTACACTTTACGCAGGCTATGGAGATGAAGGATTTCTATAGCCGCGATCTGGATCGCACCTTCGATCTGGTTTTGTTTGTGGATAATATCAGCACCTTGCCAATTCCGGCAAAAACAGCCGACTTATCTGCTAAGGCTCAACAACATGATGGCCGGCCAAAAACTGATAAAAAAGCAATCGAGATAAAACATACAGATGATGTGGTTCCGCTTTCCGATTTATTTTCACATCCCGAAAAATATGATCAGCAAGTGATTAAAGTGACTGGCGAAGTCACTAAATTTAATTCAGGCATCATGGGCAAAAACTGGGCACACATCCAGGATGGAACCTCGCACGACAAATTTTTTGACCTCACAGTCACCACTCAGGATGTAATTCCGGTAGGTGATGTAGTGATTTTTGAAGGTAAAATTGTCTTGAACAAAGATTTGGGTTCAGGATATTTTTACGAATTCTTGATGGAAGATGCCACGGCCAAAAGAGCCGTTGCTTTATAATTTATTTCACCAGATTTAATCCTTCGCTGGCACTACTGTCGCCGGGTCGTATGAGTAAGGCTTTTTGAAACATAACCTGAGCCTCACGCAGCTTGCCCAATTTTAATTCTGTCCAGGCAAGCAAGATAACAGTGTCATAATCAAAAGGATACAGATTAATAACTTTATTCAGATAGCGTAAGGAAGTCATATAATCTTCACGGCCATAGGCAAGCAAAGCCATCCGGTAGTTGGCCAGGGTATTTTGTGGGTCGATGCGCAGAATTTCCTGGTATTGATTTTCCACCTGCGTCCAGTTGCCTAATGCGGCAGCCGGATTGATATAACCAAAACGAGCTTCAATGGCCAATGGTTTTAGGGTGAAACACTTTTGATAATAAGGCAGTGATTCAGTAAACCTGCCCGAGACATAATTCAACCAGGCCAGCCGTAAGTTATGCTCATAGCTATTTTCGTTGTAGATATTTAATATCTCCTGAACAGCCTCGTTGTATTTGCCGTTTTCTTCCAAACGATATGAGTTTTCAAAGGCAGTCATTTGTTTGTCAAAACTCTGTGCCTGAATGGTTAAGCTAATCATGAAAAGCAAACCAAACATCAACTTCGATTTTAGAAATTCCATTGGATCCCTCCTGTTATTAAATTTGAATTGTAAGTTAGAAAATCTTCCGAAATATTTTCGTTATCCCGATCTGTTGAAGTGTAAATATGCCGACCATCCAGCCAGGAATAACTCAATCTGAGCTTCAGATTTTTGGAAATGCTGGCGTGTAGCACGGCATTCAACCTGTTTTGTGGCTGATAGGGTGTATTGTAAACCAGATAAGCTAAAGCTGTGTTGAATCCTGAGTGATTGCCATGGCTCCATGACGCTTCGAGCCAGTTTTGTTTGAAAAGTTTTACATAAAAACTTTGGTCAAACAACCAATCACTTCGCTCGTTCCCATTAAGGTAGGAAAGTGTTGTGTTGCCATAGAAATTCAAGTTCCCCAATGGGTAATACTGATGACCCGCATTCAGTTGCAGGTATTCATTACCACTAATTTTTGACAGAGATGCAGAAAAAGATGTTTGTCCGATTCTGCTTTGAATGTGGCCTCCCAGATAGAAAACCCATTCATTGCTTTTAATCCGGATATTTTCGAAAGCAATGCTGCTCATAGGAGTTTCGAAGAAAACCGTTTCGGAGCCATCGTAAAAATAATAAGCTGTATCGGATGCAAATCCCTGTTCTACATTTGCTTGTGTTTGGGTTTGATCCCATCTGATGAAGTGAAGTGCTGTTGTTAAACTGAAATTTGGGGTGATTCCAAAATTAATATTTCCGTAAAAGGATTGTTGTTTAATTTGATGGGCAAAACGTTGCACCTGCTGACTGCTATCAATTTTGTACCAATAAGAAACGCCCCAGTCAGCATAAGCTGTTAAATCATTTACTAATTCGTATTGATGGTAGGCAAAAACATCATCCGCTTTGATGTGGATTTGCTGCATGCCAACATAACCGCTGATCGTCGGACTCATCTTAAAAATAAGACCCGCATCCCAAAAAGTTTGCTCGTCGTATTCGCGGCTTTGACCATAATAATTGCCATTACCGCTTATGGTTGCAAAATCAAGCCGATGCTGGTGTTTAAAATCCTGAAAACCAAAATCCATATGTATGCGCTCTAATTTAAAGCGATTGGGTATTCCCCAATACAACTTATCACTTTCAGTCAAAACCTGACTTAGTGCTCCGGCTTCATTTTTTTGATTGAGCATGAGATAGGTTCCATAAAGATAACTAGTTGCAACCGGATCGTCTGCATAAAATCTCAGGGCATTTTGCAGGTGTTTTCGTGCCAACAAATAACGAGCTGTGTTGTAAGCCGCTATGCCCATGCGAATATGCAAGTAATAGTAATCAAAACCCTGATTAATCATTTGATTGCCTTCCGCTAACACTTGTTGCCAATTGTTTTGTAAAAAGCCGGCGTACAGCAAACTATCCTGTTTCGCAAAATCTTTGGTTTGTGAAATGACTGGTTTACCTGCAAAAAGCAAGCTGATGAACAATATGATGATTAGCTTATACACGATTCAAAATCAAGTGTTGGTTTGCATTTTTTATTTCAAAACGGCTCAATTCACCGGCTTCAAAAGTAATTTGATAGTTTCTGTCGGATAAGGTTTTGTTGAAGGCACTAAAATCAAGCTGTGTGTTAAAGATGATGGGTGTGTCGCCAATGTTTTGTTTTGCTTTAAGCTGGGTAGCTTCAAAACGAATAGCCAGAAAACGGTAGAAAGGAGAGATAAAATCTTGCAAAAAGCGTAATTTGGCCGATGGAAATTCATTTAAGCTAAGCTTCTCCTGAATTGTCAGGCCTGGATTATTTCCGGTAACTAATTGGTAAGCACCCAGATAAAAATCGTACAACAGGCTTTTTTTGTTGCCTTCGAAACGAGTGAAGTAGAACAGATCATCTTTTCGCCCAAACCAGGCTTTCGATTTGGTTTGATCACATGCAAGATAAGACTGGTTGAAAATATCTGTTTTCACTTCCCAGCTGATGAGTTCTTTAGCTGAGGTTTCAAATTTTAAGTTTTGCCCCGGAATAAAATGCAAGGCTCTGTTGAGCGTGTCATCAACCAATTGATTGCACACCAAATCGTTAAGCTTTGGCTGATCGGAGCTGTGGAACTGCAGCTCATCATTTTTACTGAGGTAGGCAGCAAAAGGATAGCTCAGGGTATGTGCACCGATTTCACTTGAAGTTTGAAACTGAAAATGCAGATGCGGATAGGGCGAACGGCCCGAATTACCGCAATTAGCCAGTTGTGTTCCTTGTTCAACATATTGACCCTTATGAACCATAATGCTGCCTTTTTGCAAATGGCTTACTTGCGAAAAAAGCCCTTCACCATGGCTGATAACGATGCTGTTGCCCCAGTTTTGACGGAGGTTCATATCGCCAATGGCGTTATCGTCCACTTCGCCAATGATTGCCATCACATAACCACTGGCCGGAGCAAGTACAGGCTTGCCAAAGCAAAAGTAATCGGTTGGCAGCAATCCTTCATTCTTGTATGTTTTTCCACTTGCATTCATAAATTCAAAATCCCAGGCATAACGCCAGGCATCTTTGTGCGTATGTTCGCCATCAAAGGCTTGTGTTACTTTCCAAAACCCCCAAAATGGAAGTTTCATCGGGATGCGCTCCAGATGTGCTAAACGTTGGCTGTTGATCAATGAGCTGTAGAGGTTTTTCTCGGGCTGAAATTGTTGAAAATACACCAAAGCCGGCTTGTCAAAATATTTTTCGCGAAGGCGAAAAACAAATAAAAAGCTGATTACCACAAAATTGAAAGGCAGCGACAAAACCCCGAGCTGGAGCGGTGTTAGCAAACTACTGGCTGTTATCTGCAGGAATGCGAGCAATGGAATAGAAATGATCACCCACAAAAAAGAATAAACTGACGGTATCACAAAAAAGCCACCAATGGCAATCGATGTAAGGATAAAATTAAAACCTATATAACTGTAAGTGAGATCGTTTAAACTTGCTCCAACGACCATATAAAACAAATATGCACAAGCAAATCCCAAAAAAGAAAGTACAAATGCCAGTCGCGACCAGATCAACAGGCTGAGGGAAATAGCTATACCGATAAACAAATGAGGTTGAAAAAAAATGGCTCCTAATGATCTGAAATACAGTTTAAAAACCTCAGGCCAAGGCAGTTGTTCAAACCAGGCGTGAAGGTCCAGCAATGTAAAACCTCCCAATTGATACAGTTCATTCAAAAAATAAATGCCCCCTTCGCTTAATTCTAACTGATTGATATTTCTGCTGCTCAGCATAATGATCCAAAAACCAATCAGAAAAGGTAAACTGAGATAGGGCAATCCATATTTGCTGAGAAAACCTGCCAGCAAAATACTGGAAAAAAGGGTAAGTAAAGTGATAAAGATCAGGATGATATAAAAACTTACTCCCGGTTGAAAGCTGATACCATAACCAAGTCCAACCAGGAGCGGATTGAAACCATAAAAACCGTTGATGATATGTTCGCGGTTCAGCCCGATCAGGTAAGCGGTAGTGTTGGCAATTAACACAGCCATCAAACCACTCAATCCGGCATTCAGGTCAACAAAACTAACTGCCAGAAGCAGCAAGGCCATCCATTTGTTTTTGGCAAAGAATATCTGCGTATAGCTGTTGAGAATTCCCTGACCAAATTGCGGAAACATCACATGGTTTTTATCCGAAATCATAGCTCAAAATGACTCAGATGTGGAGGTATTTCTTCCAGATTTTCGATGGAATCGATGGACTCATTTTTGCGAATCAAATGAGGCTTACCATCCATATCAATCATCACCACATTGGGTCGCAAGGTAATAAACTGCATCCATTGAGTCATATTGTAAGCTCCAACATGATGAATCACTACCTTATCGCCTTTGTTGAGCAAGGGCAGACTGATATTTTCGCGCACCACATCTATATTCATGCAAAGCGGGCCATAAAGTACGGTATCTTCGGTGTAGGATGTAAATTCCTGAGCCGGAGTGATTTTATGGTCGTACCAAAAAGAGGTAAAGAGCAGGTTTACTCCCACATCAAGTATGGTTGCCCTTCTTCCATCGGATAATCTTTTATTGGCAATCACAGAGCCAAGCAAATAGCCGGCCTCATCGATCAGAGCACGACCCGTTTCAAGAATCAGCAATGGCGGGGTTTTAGGCCTGTAATCGCTATTCATCAGCGCAGAGGTGATGGCTTCGGCAAAATCGTCGATAGACGGATTGGTATCTATGCCAGGCAGATAAGCTCCTTTGAGGGTGTTATGTGAGGAAAATCCTCCACCCATGTCGATGTATTTGATTTCGTGACCATATTTTTGCTGGACACGTTGGGCCAGATTAGCCAGTTTGGAAGCTGCGATGGCATAGGCATTGGGCGAGAGCATAAAGGTGCCGATGTGTGTATGCAAACCAACCAGTTCGAGCAAACCCGAGAACATAATTTTATTTAGCGCATCCCATGCCTGGCCGTTTTCGTAGTTAAAGCCAAAACGATCCCACATGGGATAAATGCCGGTATCCATATTGACCCGGATAGCCACTTTGGGTTTTTGCTTTGTTTCGCGCGCAATTTCCTGAATCATATACAATTCATCGAGGTGATCGATATGAATCAACGAATTGTTGGTGATGGCTTTGCGCAGGTCTTCTTCGGTTTTGTCGGGACCATTGAAGATGATATTGCTGCCATCAACGCCATGCCGGATGGCCTTGTCGTATTCAAAACCAGAGACTACCTCAGCCCAGGATCCTTCCTGATGAAACACATTGCAAACGGCTGACAGATAATTGGTTTTGTATGACCAGGCAAACTGAACCCTGGGATAACGTGCTTCGAAAGCTTGTCGGGCAGCTTTGAATTTGTGTCTGATTTTTTGTTCGGAAAGTATGAAAACAGGAGAGCCGTAATCCGCAATCAGCGAAGCTACCGAAACACCATCAATGTGTGTAACGGGTTCGAATTCGGTACGCATCCCAAATTTATTGGGCATATTGCTTTCCAGTTTTTTAATTAAAGGCCTTTCATATCTTGCTTTTGCTGTCATGATATTTGGTTTTTATAATTCTCCGTGTGTTGAAATTTGTTGAAATTCATTCAAATCTACAATCATATCCCAGGCGTATCGGATAAACATTTTGCCTGCTTCGTAAGTTGTAAATGCTTCTACCGGCCAGTCGAGGGCCAGTTTTGTGAGTGCTTCCGGAATATTTTGTCCCACCCCAACAGCCAGATATATCCAGGCGGGGATGCGGGGATTTATTTCGAGCAGGTAGTATTCTCCGGCTTTGTTTTTCATCAGTTCAAGTTCGAAAGCACCACGCCATTTGGTCGATTTCAGAAAATGTGCTGTAAGATCAAGAGCCTTTTGATCGGTGATGGTAATGCCACCCCAGGCTTTTCCTTTATCAGTAATGTATTGCTTGCGCATGGGCACGACTGCCATGGTGTTGCCCAGGCCATCACCCAGTCCCGTTACATTGTATTCGGTGCCATGAACAAATTCCTGCACGATGATGGGCAAACCCCATTTGGCACTTATTTTATTGAAGGCGGTTTTAGCCTGATCGCTGCTGTAAACCAAACTCGCATCATAGTATTTCCCTTTGATCACCAAGGGCCAGCCATATTCATCTTCGAGGCTGTGAATTTCGTTGACTGTATAAATGGCTTTGGAGCGAGGAACATGGATGTTATATTTCTTGCCAAAATCAGGTAGGTTTACTTTTTGTCGGGCTTCAAACTGATCCATGGTAGGCAAAAAACTGTGAATGCCAGCCTGCTTAAGTTTATCTGCCAGTTTGATAAATGAATAAAGCTCGGCATCGAAATTTGGAATTACAACATCCAGTTTTTCTTTTTCGTTGATATACATCAGACGGTTGTACAATACTTCGGTGCCAGCTGAGGGGTAAGGGATGTGATAGGTTTTATCGATCAAATCGTGCATATAAATGCCCGGTTCCAGCGATTCGTAAGCCAAACCAATAATCCTGCAATCAAAGTCTCTGGCCTCGAGCAAGCCTCTGATCACTGCCACACCCGGCCCCGGACTGTCGATGGCATTAAGGCCTGTTACAGCTATTGTTAGCCTTTTCTTATTCTTCATTTTGATGGAGGTGATATTGTTTGACCATAGCCTGAAAATCACTAAAATCGCGTTCGATCACAGCCGTATCAGCCTGATATTTTTCTGAAAGCTGTTGCACGATAGTTTCCTGTTTCTCTCCTTTGCGAAGCATATTCAAGATGTCGAGTCCAACCTGATTTACGGTAAATGACTCGCCTGAAGCAGGATTAAAAACGAATCCGTTGTCGCTCACAGCAATATTATTCTTAATCTTCATGGCAATACTTTTTATGTTTATGCACTGTTTGATTTGCAAACCTAAGCCATCCTTGTACGATAGCACTTACGTAATTTTACTTTTGTTGTATAAAATTTTAAGTTGTAAGGCCTGCTCCTTTTCTTTCTTTCTCAGGCAGGGCTTTGTATTCTGAAACGGAGTATCCTGTAATTTTTTTAAACTGGGTGGATAAATACTGCACACTGCTATAGCCCATCATATAAGCTATCTCGCTCAACGAAAGCTCATCCAACTGAATGAGTTCCTTTACCTTTTCGATGCGTTGCATGATGATGTATTTTTCGAGGGTGATGCCTTCGTGATGCGAAAAAACCGTGGATAAATGCGGGTAACTCATATTGAATTTACCTACAATAAAATCGGAATTTCTTACCATAGCATTGTAAGTGGAATGATGCACCAACTCGATCACCACACGTTTGATGTCTTCAATCAGATGGGTTTCCTTATCTTCAATAATCTCGAAACCACTCGTCTTAAAAATATCAGTAATATCTTGTAGTGTAAGGTGTTCTGTATCATATTCAACAGTAATTTCACCCAAACGTGATTTCACCAGGTTGAAGCCATGTTTTTCGGCCAGCAGCCCGATCACTTTCAGGCAGCAATCGCACAGCATATTGCGCAGGATAAAATGATGCCTTACTATTTTGCTCAATGTATCAACAGGTTTAACAATCAAAAGTAAGGCATTTTCGATTGCATAAAAAGCAAAAAAGCCTTTTCAAGAACTATTTTGAAAAGCCTTTTTGAAATTTTCAAGCTTTTAATTTTGGGTCTTGGATGGCCAGAATTTCAGTTTGGCCGTGTAAAGCGCATGATATATGGCCGGCACAATCAACAGTGTAAGGAAGGTTGCAAAGGTGAGGCCGAAGATGATCGTCCACGAAAGCGGCCCCCAAAACATGGCATTGTCGCCTCCAAAATAGATATCAGGATCAAACCGCTGGAAAAGTCCGATGAAATCAATATTTAATCCTATAACAAGTGGTATCAATCCCAAAATTGTGGTGATGGCTGTAAGCAATACCGGACGAAGCCTTGTTTTCACGGCTTCTATCAGGCATTCGATGGATTCTTTCGGCGGCAGATCGTATTCGTGAGTAAGACCCATCTCCAACTTACGGTTGCGTTTAAGGATGGTGATATAGTCGATCAGCACAATGGCATTGTTAACAACCACCTCGGCCAGCGAAACAATTCCCACACCTGTCATTATCACAGCAAAGTCCATACTGAATGTGCCCAATTCACCAAAAACGCTAATCGTGCTAAACATAACGCTTAACAGGATGATGACCGGTTTCACTACTGAATTAATTTCGTTGGCATTATAGCCCGAAATAACATTAGACCAAATGGTAATCATGCGGTTTCTGTCTTTTCGCATCACTGCACCATAAGTTGAGCTGAACGAGACATTGGCTACAGCTGAAATGGGCACCTGCTGTATCTTTCCACTGGCCTGATCCCTGAAGGTGATGCGCTGATTGAGCAATGCACTCAGATCGTAGCGATATTGGTCTTTCATTCGCAGCTGAATGGGATACTCATCCTCACCGAGCTTGTAATTTGATATTTCGGCACCAAAAAGTGCAGTACGAATGGTATTAGCAATTTGTGCAAAAAAAATAATGCTACAATAAGTTTGCGTAGGTTGAATACAAGATAATTTCGGTCAATCTGAGAGAGACTGAAATAATTTGGTTGATTGTTTAGGGTTTAATCAATACGATTCTCAGGGATCAATCAAAAACCAGCAGAATTTTTTTGTTGTTCGAAGTAAGCCAGGCCTTCTGTAGTTGCAACACTTCTCACCAGGCTTTCGAACATCTGATCGAAGAGTGTTTTAAATGAGAAAGCTTCCGGTGGAAAAAAGTCAGGATTGTGGATGTCAATCAATCTGCTGATGTAGAGTCTGGCAATCAGCTCAATACTCAAATCATTACGATACATCCCCTGACTGATGCCTTTGGTGAGATTGATCCTGATTTTATCAGAGATAAAGCGTATTCTTTCTTCAAAATGATGCTGATAAATCTCAGGAAACATTCCCTTGAGCTCGTGTGTGATGGAAGGAGAAACGTCGTAAAATTTCTGTGCCAGTTCTCGCGAAACGATCAGTAAAATATCAATGGCATTCATGCCTTCAAAATCGTATTCGAGAAATATTTCTGCAAACTTTTCTCTTTCCAGCTCAAGTGTTTTGGTCACCAAATCCTCGTTGGATCGCACATATTTCTGCAGGATAGAATAATCCGTACCAATCATTGGCTCAAGCTTATCAATAGATAAGTTTTGAACGCCCACTTCGAGTGCCTTGCGCCTGATGGTTTCCAATATGGATTTTAATTCTTCCTGAATCATAATATGATGTGAGTGCGATCCGCAAAAAAATTCGGCAGCAAAGGTAGAAAAAAATTGATTGAAGCATCTAAAATTCTAATATTCTTTATTTCAATCGTTTGCGATAACCATTTTGCGATGTGTGCTATAGCTTCCTGCTTGAAGTTCGTAAGCATAAACCCCAGCTTTTAACTTGTACAATTCATTTTGGAAAACAAATTCATATTTCCCCCTGTCGTGCCATTTTTGGTTGAATAATTGTGCAACCATTCTGCCCATTTGATCATAAACGGTAAGGCTAACCTGTCCGGCTTCTTGTATTTTGTAGCTTATAATTGTGTTGGAATTAAATGGGTTAGGATAATTTTGGGTGATGCTAAAGGGCATGTCGTCTTGTTGCTCCATACCGACAGTCATATCTACAATTGCTGTGTAAAGACTCCGAACACCATCATCCATTCTGGTCCAGATAGGACGCACCATATTGTTGTGTGCCGAGATATTGTTGTAGTCACCAAAGAAAATGTTTTGGGTTGGCACAAACGGACTTTCGCTGATTTTTACATTGGTAAAAGTTTCGCCTCCATCACCCGACCAGGCCAGATATACATCCGTCTGGTTGTCGTTATAGGCTCTGCGATCATAAAACACGAAATACAAATATCCGTTGGTCTGGTCAATGGTCATCCAGGTGAAGAACTGATGTTTTCCGGGCGGGTCGTCATTCACGCGTACAGGCTCTGTCCAGCTGTTTCCCTGATCTGTTGATTTGGTGAGCCAAATATCTGTGTCGTCACTTCCGTTGCGCTGGTCGGCAAAGTTGATGTAGATGGTTCCATTGTAAGGCGAAGGGCTCAGGTCGCAAACGGTGACAGGCATTCCGTTTGAACGCATAATTCCTGGTATATCAATGTCCCAGCCTCCAATGTGTGGATCAACGGGGATGTCTTCGTCAAGCCAGGTTTGCCCGCCATCCAGTGAGCGATCAAAAACAATCCCTTCGGGTCCCGACCAGGAAACATATACTTCGCCATTGGGCCCAACAGCAGGCACAGCACCTTCGGTAGTCTCATCACTGTCGATACAATTGCCGGAGATTTGATTAAAGATAACAGCTTCTGACCAACTCTGGCCAGCATCTGTTGATTTACTGAAACGGATATTGCTTTGGCAGCCAGGATCGGATGAGCCATAATCGTCAAATTGTGTCCAGGTGACATAAATCGTGTTGGTTTGCTGGTCAACCACAGCCCAATGTTTGTCTTGTGCCTTGGTGCCGCTTAAGCCCATATAAGTGCCATTGTTCCATTGACCTGTTGTTTTGTCGTATTTCTGGCAAACGATACGGTCGATCCAATTGCCAACAGCCGGATTTGAAAGGTGAAAATAATAAAAATCGCCGGCGGTGTCGGCAATAATCACCGGATCGCCCCAAACGCCAAAGGATGGCGAAACCAGTTCGGAAGCCTGCCAGGTGTAGCCGCCATCTTCGGAATAATACCAATAGTTCAGGTTGGAGCCTGCCATGATCTCCAACGGATTTTTTGGATTGATAAAAATGCTGGGTTCGTTGGCATCGGTATAATTACCAATTTTAATGTTTTGATATTGAGCTTGTAGCAAGGCAGGCATTGCCAGCAAGGATAACAGTAATGCTTTTGTCAGATTCATGGTTACATATTTTCTTTGTTTTCAATAATCAGGGCTTCATCCAGTTTGTTTTCAGTATGTGCAACAGCACAGGCAATAGTGGAGTCGCCGGTAATATTCACAACGGTGCGGAGCATATCAAGTGGTCGGTCAACAGCAAAGATCAGTGCAATGCCTTCGGTTGGAATGCCCACAGAGCCCAAAACGATGACCAGCATGATCATGCCGGCACCCGGCACTGCCGCTGATCCGATAGAAGCAAGTGTGGCAGTAAGGATGATGGTGAGTTGTTGGCCAAGTGAAAGATCCATGCCATAGATCTGTGCCAGAAAAACAGCAGCCACAGCCTGATACAAGCTGGTGCCATCCATATTAATGGTTGCTCCCAAAGGCAATACAAAGCTGCTTACTTCTTTTTTTACGCCCAGGTTTTCTTCGCAGCACTCCATGGTAACAGGCAGGGTGGCAGCACTCGAACTGGTCGAAAAGGCAAGTAACTGAGCAGGAGCAAGTCCCTTGATAAATTGCTTGAATCCGATAATGGTAAGTGAGCTTATAATTAAAGGATAGATGACAAACACCATCAGCAGCAATCCAATAATCACCGTCAGGGCATAAAGGCCCAGAGATCCAAAAAGTGCGGCAGTATCAGCAATCTGATCACCAGCTACTTCAACCGTGATGGCTGCGATCAATGCGAAAACACCATAGGGAGCTATTTTCATGATCAGATGGATCATCTGCAACACAATCTCGTTAAGCGACTCAATAAATAGTTTTACTGGTCTTGTTTTTTCTTGTGGAATAAGTATCATCGCAATTCCAAACAGAACCGAAAAAAAAATCACTTGCAACATAGCTGTGTTTTCTGTCATTGCCCTAAAGACATTGTCTGGCACCACATCGATGACAAACTGCAAGGGACCTTCCTCTGCACTGGTATCAGGAGTGTTTTGAACATTGGCAGCATAGCGTTGCTGAAATTCCAGTGCTTTTTCGGCCGGAAGCACTTTTCCGGGCCTGGTCAGGTTAACAACAAGCAAACCAATGGTGATGGCGATAACTGTTGTTACAAGGTATAAGCTTATGGTTTTTAATCCAATACGCGAGAGCTTCGAAACATCATTCAGATTGGAAATGCCGTTGATCAGTGAAACTATAATAAGCGGAACAGCAATTAGTTTGAGCAAGCGGATAAAGATTGTTCCCCAGGGCTTGATCCAGTCAATCGTAAAAGCGTGCCAGCCTGCCAAAACAGCCACCAGACCGAAGATAACTCCGGCACCCATACCAAAAAGAATTAGCCAGTGAAGAGGAACTTTGGTTTTAATCATAAGCTTTATATTCGCCAGTGGTTTCTGATTCAGGAAAAAAATTAAAAGGTAAAAGTATAGATTTTTGGTCTTGTTGTTATTTTTTAGGAAGATTCAACAACGGAAAAATTCTTACTTTGCAGCACAAATTATACACTATGGGAAAACCAAAACGCATTGGAATATTAACTGCCGGAGGTGATTGCCCGGGCATAAATGCCGCCATCCGCGGTGTTGGCAAAACGGCCATCGTTGAGCATGGCATGGAAGTAATTGGCATTTCAAGTGGTTTTGCAGGCCTGATACACAAAGAGGTAATGCCGCTATCGGAAGCCGATCTCTCAGGAATCCTTACGCTGGGGGGAACTATTTTGGGAACCTCACGCGAAAAGCCTTTCAGGAAAAAAGGTTCTGGCAGCATTGATAAACCCAAACTCATCAAGAAAAACTACAAAGAACTTAAACTGGATTGTATCGTTTGTATTGGAGGCAATGGAACTCAAAAAACTGCCTGGCAACTCAGTGAAGAAGGCTTGAATGTGATTGGCATTCCGAAGACCATCGACAATGATGTGTTCGGAACAGATTTTTCGTTTGGTTTCGATTCGGCTTTGGCCATTGCTACCGAGGCAATTGACCGGTTGCATACCACGGCCAACTCGCACAAACGCATCATGGTAATCGAAGTGATGGGACATCATGCCGGATGGCTTACCCTGTATGCCGGGATGGCCGGAGGAGGCGATGTGATTCTGATTCCTGAGCTGGAGTACAATCCCAAAGCAGTGAACCGTTACTTGCTCGACAGAGCCTACAAAATGAAACCTTATTCTATTGTTGTGGTGGCAGAAGGAATGGCAACCCCAGAAGGCGAATCGGCATCGGATTATGTAGCCAGGATAATAGAAAAAGGAACACACATGGAAACCCGCAAAACTGTATTGGGTTATATCCAACGGGGTGGAAGCCCTTCGGCCAACGACCGTATCCTGGCAACACGCTTTGGTTCTCATGCCGCTGCTTTGATTGCCAATGAAGACTATGGCAAAATGGTGGTGAACAGAAATGGAGAAACTGGCAGCATTTCGCTGGCTGAAGTGGCAGGCAAAACACGCCTGGTGCCTCAGAATCACTCGCTGATCAAAAAAGCCAGATCGCTGGATATTTGTATGGGAAATGATTGTATTGTTCTGAACCATTAATAAGGTTTTTTATGCCAAATGTCTTAATCCAGATCAGTGGAATTGTATTGATGACAGGCCTTTTGTTGGCAGCTTTTGTATCGTGGTTTATCTTGTTACGCAAAAAATTCAAAACCTGGTACATCATGCCACAACACACAGATGACAATCCTGAAAAAGGCAAGTCTTGGTTTTTGTTGCAATCTGTCGTGCTATTTGTGTCAGGTTTTATTGTATGGTTGCGCATGGATCAATTGCTCGAGGGGCATACGGATAATGTGATCGAGCAGTTGATCTGGGCAGTTTCGGGTATGCTTTTCGTCAGGGCATTGGGCGAATTTAAGGTGATGGGGCTTTTTCGTTCGGAAGATCATGGTCTTTTTACCCGCCTCGACAAACGTTGGCTTTCACCTTTTGCGTTGATGTTTTTTGTTTTGTCGTGGCCTTTGCTATGAAAGATTATTTATCACTGTTGTCCGGTAAAAATAACGTAAGAACGCTCAATCGCTTTAATTATGCCGTCCCGTACGTACGGGACTTGGGATAATCAGGGGTAACCTTTTATTCTACCCACATTTTGTCCCTAACGGGAC
>DJWN01000065.1 GCA_002440975.1 Bacteroidales bacterium UBA6229 | reverse complement strand
ATCGAATTTACTGACCGGATTTCTTTTCAATTCAGGCGCGATGCCCATATTCCGGGTGCTGCTTTTATCGAAATGCAGGTAAACGATAGCCGGATAGTTTTTTCGGGAGATTTAGGCCGACCGAACGATCCCATGCTACTTCCTCCCGAAATACCGCAACAGGCAGATTATTTGTTTATTGAATCGACTTACGGCGACCGTGAACACACGGATGAATCAACCGAGGACGTATTGCTGCGCATTATTAACAACAGCTTGCTCAATCATGGGCCTCTTTTTGTGAGCAGCTTTACCGTCGACCGCGCCCAGGATTTCATGTACCTCATCTGGAAATTGAAACAGGCCAATAAAATACCTGACATCCCTGTTTACCTTGATAGTCCGATGGGTGTTGACGTAAGTAAGTTATTTCTAAAATATCCTGAATGGCAAATTATTGATCCAGAGGTATTTCAGCAAGTGTTTAGCAATACCCGCATGGTGCACTCCATTGAGGAAACCCGTGCCTTGGCGCGGAACAAAAACCCGCATATCGTGATTGCAGGCAGTGGCATGATGAACGGAGGACGTATTCTCCAATATCTTGAAGAACAGCTCGGAAACCCCAATGCCATATTTGTTTTACCCGGTTATCAGGCCGAAGGAACACGGGGACGTACCCTGGCCGAAGGAGGACAGTCGTTAAAATTGCGTGGAAAGTTTTATGACGTAAAGGCTACCATCGAACATATCACCACCATGTCGTCGCATGCCGACCAAAGCGAGATTCTCGACTGGCTAAGGCAAATTATAAAGCCTCCAAAGATGGTTTTCGTTACGCATGGCGAAAAATCTTCCTCCCTTGCGTTGCAGCAAAAATTGGCCGATGTGTTTGGCTGGAATGCCGTTGTGCCAAACCTGATGGACGAATTCGATTTGGAATTGTAGATCACGATGGTGTTTTGGATCAAGTCTCCCCTTGTGAAAAGGTACTTACTTATTTAATTTTTTAGCGGTGTGTTCGGCTTTTAAAAAAGTCGTATTTTGCTCTCATGAAAGTCTCCTACACCGAAATTGCAGATGTTGTGGAAAAACAGCACGGAATCGACCTGTCTGTTTATGAAAGTGCTTTTTTGTCGAAAACAATAACCCGACAAATGAAATTGGCTGGTTTGCATGAGGTGTCTGATTATGTAACGCTGCTAAACAATAAATCGGAAGCAAGGCTTTTAATCGCTTCGCTTAACAATTCTTACACCGAGTTTTTTCGTGATCCACTGGTCTTTGGTCTTTTTGAGAAGCGTGTGTTGCCCGAATTGTTTGAGCGAAATAAAAACAAAAAGAATGGCGAAATAAGGATGTGGTCGGCTGCTTGTTCTACAGGTGAAGAAGCTTACAGCCTCGCCATTGTGTGCGACGAAGCCTGTGTAAATCAAAATCAAAAGGCACGACACCGCATTTTTGCTACCGATAAATCCAGCGAAGTGATACAACGTGCACTAATCGGTCGGTATAGCCAGGCTGCTCTTGCACAGGTGACTTTCAAACGGCTTTTGACCCATTTTGAACGGAGTGATGATTTTTTTCTGATAGCAGAATCACTGAAAAAGACAGTGGATTTTTCGGTTTACGACCTGCTCGACGAAAACTCCTTTTCACCTCCTGCCAGTATTTTTGGTCACTTCGATGTCGTTTTTCTTAGCAATGTCTTGTTTTACTATCGTGAAGATATGCGCCGGAAAATATTGCTTAAAGTCACGAATAGCCTTGCAAAAGGTGGTTATTTGATAGTGGGAGAAGCTGAGAAGCAAATTGTTGAGGAAATAAATGCTTATATTTGTTGCTTCGGAAGCTCGATTTTTAAGAAGGTATAATTGTAATTTCACTGTTGGTAATAAATACAGCCCGTATGAAACTAAATGACATTAGAGTAGGAAGACAGCTAACCATCAGCTTTGGCATCATTCTCGCACTGATAATATTGTTAGCCGGAATATCCTGGGATCAATCGAACAGCATTTCGCTACAGACGCAAGAAATTTACGAGCATCCACTTACCGTCCAACGGGCACTGGGCACTTTAATGACGGATATTCAGGCCATGCACAAGGGAATGAAAGATTTGTTTTTGGCCGAAGATGAAAACGAACTGGAAACCGTTCTTTTACAGTTAGAAATCAACAACGCGGAAGCGGAAACCCAATTTTCCATCATAAAAGAAAATTTTTTGGGAGAGCCAAAGCTAATAACTCAAGCTCACGACAATTTTGTTCAGTGGAATGCCATACGGGCTGAAACCATTCGCATTTTTCGCCAGGGTAAGGTAGAGGAAGCTGCGGATCGCACAAAACCTTCCGGAATAGGGGGCGCACAGGCTAAAAAATTGATTAACAGCATTGCCGAAATACGCGAAGTAGCAGTAAACTTTGCAGATCACTTCTATCAAACTTCAGAAAAACACAACAGAAACCTTAAATTGCAGTTGCTCTTTATCACTTTGTTTATTTTGTTGGTTACCTTATTGATGGTTCTATGGCTTACCAAAAGTGTAAAACAGCCTTTGTTTGAATTAAAACGTGCCGCTAATGCTTTTACTGGCGGACAACGTCAGGCACGCAGTAGATTTAGCTCTGCCAATGAATTTGGAGAACTTTCGTCAAGTTTTAACAACATGGCAGCGCATATTGAGGAAGAATTAATGCTCCGTGAGCGGGTGGAGAAATTTTCTGAAGTGATGCTTCAGGAAGAAGAAGCCGACAGGTTTTGTCAAAACGTACTCAATCATTTATTGCATGAAACAGACGCTCAGCTGGGCGCTGTTTATCTGCTTAACGAACAAACATCCACTTTTGAGCCTTTTGTTTCCGTTGGGATGGAGGTTGAAGGCTGTCGTCCTTTTTCAGCTACAAATCTTGAAGGTGAGTTTGGCAAAGCTCTGGCAGAGAAAAAATGGCAACATATTACCCGTATTCCTGACGACAGCCGCTTTGTTTTTTCCGGTGTAAGTGGAAGCTTTCAGCCACGGGAAATTATTACCATCCCCATCGTAGCTGCGCAACAAACCATCGCGGTAATCTCACTTGCCAGTATCAGGGAGTTTGAACAAAAAGATCTCAAATTAATTGGCCATATTTACGTTATTCTTTCGGCTCGTGTGCGCAGCGTATTCATGCACCGTAAGTTGATTTTACTCTCCGAAAAACTACAGGAAAATTACAATTTACTCGAAATTCAAAAAAATGAAATCAAAACCAGTTCTGATATGTTACAAGAGCAAAACACCGAACTGGAAGAACAAAAAAGAGAACTGTCGGCTCAGTCGCGCGAACTGACCGAACAAAATACCGAGCTCGAAGTGCAGAAAAATCAACTTGTGGAAGCCAACAAGCTTAAAACAAGTTTTCTTTCTAACATGAGCCACGAACTCCGTACACCACTTAATTCAATTATCTCGTTATCAAGCTTGATGGAGAGACAACTTACAGGGACCATTTCTGAAGAGCAAAATCGGTTTCTTGAAATCATCAACCGCAATGGCAAAAATTTGCTTGAGCTTATCAACGACATCCTCGATTTGTCGCGTATCGAAGCAGGGCAGGAATATCTTGAATTGGAATCTTTTGATTTGAATCAATTGCTTGGCGAAGTTGTTGAGTTACTCAATCCGCTGGCTGATCAAAAGGGGATTGATTTTGTTCAGGTCAACCCGGATCAAAGCGTATGGATGACTTCCGACATAAAAAAATGCAAGCATATTTTCTATAATATCGTCGGAAACGCGATCAAATTTACGGAAGCCGGGAAAGTTGAAGTACTCGTAAAAGCGACCAATAATGAAGTTGCAGTTCAGGTTACCGATACCGGAATAGGCATCCATCCATCCCATGTTGAAAATATTTTCGATGAGTTTCGGCAAGCTGATAGCAGCACATCGCGCCGTTATGGCGGCACGGGCTTGGGACTGGCCATTGCCAGAAAATATGCCCACATGCTTAAAGGAAGTATTCAGGTAGACACACAGCCCGGTAAGGGGTCCGTGTTTACGGTGTTACTACCTCCGGCTTACATCCAAAAACCGGAAACATCAACCGCCAATGTCAGAAATAGATTGGTTTCGGATCGCCCTGATGAGCCCGCAGCACGTGCTACCGAAGTTGTAAAAGACGGAAAAAGTATTCTCCTGATCGAAGATAGTGAAGCGGCTGTAATTCAAGTAAAAGATGCTCTCGAAAATCATGGTTTTGAGGTGATTGTGGCTTCGGGTGGACAATCTGCCCTTAAAATTCTGGAAACTACCATCCCCGATGGGGTTATCCTTGACCTGATGATGCCGGAAATTGATGGGTTTTCAGTATTGCGAAAGATTCGCGAAACCGAAAATATGGCCCTTGTGCCTGTCTTGATTCTAACCGCAAAGCACGTTACCAAGGACGAACTAAACTTCCTGAAAGGAAACAACATTTTTCAGCTTATCCAGAAAGGCGATGTGGACCTCCCCAACCTCCTTGATGCAGTGAGCCGAATGGTAACTCCTCACGAAATAAAGGAAGACCCCATGTATATTAAATCTTCTGTCCGGCATAGTCCTCCTATGGTATTGATAGCAGAAGATAACAAAGACAATATGCTGACAATAAAAGCATTGCTAGGGAATGGATATCAGTTTATAGAAGCAGAAAATGGCGAACAGGCTGTTAAGCTTGCCATTGAATATACTCCGGATTTGATATTAATGGATATCGCTCTCCCGGGCATGAGCGGAATGGAAGCTTTTTCACAAATCCGAAACAGGGAAAATTTAGCTCATATTCCTGTTATCGCGGTAACTGCCAACGCTATGGCAGGCGATCGTGAAACTATTCTCAATCATGGTTTTCATGCTTATCTGGCAAAGCCAATCGATGAAAATGTATTTATCCGTTTAGTAAACGATTTGTTTGGTAGTTAATGTAATTTTGATTTCAAAGGTCGCTGCGATGGTGAATGAGGAAATAAAAATTTTGGTAATCGACGATATCCGTGATAACCTGATTACTTTAAAAGCATTGATCAGGGAGTCTTTTCCCGGTATCGAAATCCTTCTTGCCCAAAATGGAAAAGATGGCCTTTTAATGGCCAGAGAGCAAAACCCGGATGTCGTACTTCTTGATATTCTTATGCCCGAAATGGATGGATTTGAGGTTTGCCGCCTTTTTAAAAGTGATCCCGTTTTGGTTGACATTCCTGTCCTTTTTGTAACGGCCTTAAAAAGTGATCGCAATAACCGGGTTAAAGCCCTGGAAGTGGGAGCCGAAGGGTTTTTAACTAAACCGGTAGATGAGGTGGAATTGTCGGCTCAGATTAATGCCATGATTAAAATCAGGTTTGGCAACCTGCGGGCACACGACGAAAAAGCCTGGCTCGAATTACTGCTCAAACGAAGGACGAAAGACTTAGAAAAAGAACTCGCTGAAAAGCGTAAAACCGAAAACGCCCTCAAGAAAGCAACTAAAAACTGGCGTATTACTTTCGACTCTCTTCGTGATGGAGTTATGTTGCTCGACCTAAACCAAAAAATATTACAATGCAACAGTTCTATCCTTCATATGACCAATAAAGCAGAGGAAGAGCTGATTGGTGAAAAATGTCATGCCGCTTTTAAGAACATGGGCTGTGCGGATAAAGCCTGCCCCTTCTCTGAAATGACCCGTTCTGAAAAGCGTGAAACCACAGAGCTGGTTATTGGCAGCAAAGTCTACGACATTATTATTGATCCTGTTTTCGACGATCGAGGAAAACTAAGTGGTGCTGTGCACATTTTCAGCGACCGCACCGACTTTAAAGTTAGTGTGATTGCCCAGGAAATTGCCCTAAAAATTGCCAAAACCAATACACGAAAAATCACACTCAAAGAGCTCTCGCTGATGGTGCGCGAAGAGCTGAACCGATTGATTGATGCAACTAATTTTTTTGTAGCCTTGTATAATCCGGATAAGGAAACCCTACGAAAAGTGATATTTGAAGACGAACAGGACGATTTTTTTGAATGGAATATACACGATTCGTTTTCGGGATTGGTGGTCGAAAAAATGAAAGCGATTTACCTGCAGCAGGATGAATTGGAGCTACAGGCAAAAGCTACCGGACGACGGCTCATTGGCGCAGTGCCTCAATCATGGCTTGGCGTGCCTTTGATAATTGATGGAAAAGCCGTGGGGGTAATGGTGGTACAAAGCTATACCACTGCCAATGCTTTTGACAACAGAATCGGCATTGTCGAGATGCTGGCCAGAGAGATTGCTCTTTTTATGGAGCGGAAAAAAATTATAGACGACCTGATTACCGCAAAGGAGATTTCTCAGGAAAATGAAATCAGGTTTCAGGCATTACATAATGCCTCTTTCGGAGGTATCGCCATTCACGATAAGGGGGTGATACTCGACTGCAATCAAGGCCTTTCAAAAATTTCAGGTTACGCTGTCGATGAACTGATAGGGATGGATGGGATGTTGCTCATCGCCCCTCAGCACAGAAACACAGTGATGGAAAAAATTCAAGCCGGTTACGAAAAGCCTTATGAGTCGGTGGGGCTGCGTAAAAATGGGCAGGAATACCCATTAAGGCTCGAAGGCAGAAACATCCCTTATCGTGGAATGAGTGTGCGGGTGGTTGAGTTTAGAGATATAACCGATCAAAAGTTGGCCGATAAGGCTTTGCGTGACAGTGAAGAAAAGTACCGCTATCTTTTTGAACACAACCCACAGGTTATGTGGATTTACGATATTGACTCCTTGGCGTTTATCGAGGTAAATACCGCAGCCCTAAACAAGTATGGATATTCAAAGGAGGAATTTTTAAATATGACCCTTCGGGAAATCCGACCACATGAAGATTTGAATCTGTTGGAGCAAGATATTGCAAACACAACAGAAATGTTAAATAGTGCTGGAGAATGGCGTCACATAAAGAAAAATGGTGAAGTTATTTTTGTTGAGATTATTTCACATCTTATAGTGTACGAAGGTAAGAAAGCCCGTTTGGTGTTAATAAACGACATCACAGATCGAAAGTTAGCAGAGGTCAAAATGCGGGAAAAGGATTTGCAATTCGCCAAACTTTCCTCTAATCTTCCGGATCTGATTTACCAATTTACCAGGCGACCGGATGGCAGTTATTTCGTGCCTATTGCTTCTGCCGGTATTAAAAACATTTTTGGATGCTCGCCTGAAGAGGTGGTGGATAATTTTGAGCCTATAGCCCGCGTAATATATCCCGACGACCGCGACAGGGTAATGGAAGACATAGAGCACTCGGCTAAAAATTTGTCTTACTTTACCTGCGAATTCAGGGTGCAGATACCCGGAAAGCCTGTGCAATGGATTTACTCCCGATCGTCGCCTGAAATGTTACCCGATGGCAGCATTACCTGGTATGGTTTTAATGCCAACATCACCGAAATTAAGCTTTATGAACAAGAGTTAGTGGCGGCAAAAGAAAAAGCCGAACTTAGTGACCGCTTGAAATCGGCATTTCTGGCCAATATGAGTCACGAAATCAGGACACCCATGAATGGTATTCTCGGCTTTACTGAATTGCTGCGTGATCCGGATTTGAGTTACGACTCTAAAATTGATTTCATACAGATGATCGATAAAAGCGGTAATCGTCTATTAACAACAGTGAACGATATCATTGAAATGTCGCAGATTGAAGCCGGAGCTGTAACTATCCATAAATCTGCTATTAAGCTGGTGAGGTTTGTTGATGATATCACACGGTTTTATGCCGAAGAAGCTAAATCCAAGGGCATTGATCTTGCTTTTAATGCTGAAGATGTGCGTCTGGATATGATTGTTTACAGTGATAAAAACAAACTGAATTCTATCCTTACCAACCTGATTAAAAATGCCATTAAATATACTTTTAAAGGATGGATCAAGGTTGTACTTTCGATAGCTGACAAACGAATGACGCTATCGGTGCAAGATACCGGCATTGGCATTCCTCCTGATCGTCAGGAGGCTGTTTTTAACCGATTCGAACAAGCTGATATTAATGATAAAATGGCTCTTCAAGGCTCAGGATTGGGTTTGTCCATTACAAAAAACTATGCAGAACTGCTGGGTGGTCGTATTTGGCTTGAGTCGGAAGAGCATGTTGGTTCAGTTTTTTATGTTGAATTACCTTTAGAAAAGGCGCATATTGCCAACGAGTTGAAAACAGAATCTGACCTTACGAGCACCTCTGTTCAGGCCAATTTCGATTTACCTCGATTAACAATTCTTGTTGCCGAAGATGATGAGGCAAGCTTTGAGTACCTCTCTGTTCTTTTGGCTAAATGGGAGACTGAACTCATTCATTGTAAAAATGGTGAGGAGGTGTTGGAGCAGTTCAATTCCGAAACAAATATCGACTTGATTTTGATGGACATAAAAATGCCCGGAATGGGTGGCCTTGAGGCTACCAGGGAAATCCGAAAGAAAAATGGGACAATTCCAATCATTGCACAAACGGCTCATGCGTTTACCACTGACAAGGAAAGAGCATTGGAAGCTGGTTGTAACGATTATATATCCAAACCAATACAAGGGAAAGAACTGATGCGGTTGATAAGGAAGAATGTAATGCCCCAGGCTAGGGATCGTGAGTCGAATAACTAAAAAAATAGCGTTCATTATTTTAAAAAGGCATATAGGCCATTGTAAAAAGCAGAATTATTAATGAAAGAATCTGAAAAAAGTGATCTTCAAAAGGAGATAGATCAGCTAAAAGCACTAAACAAAAAGTTAGAGCAAAAGGAGCAGCTCGCTACCAGACTTCTTGATAACATCAACGGTCTGGTTTTTCAATATGAATTTGTTCCGCAACGGCGTTTTGTGTATGTTTCGGCCTCGGCAACAGCCATTACAGGCTATACCCCTGAGGACCACTACAACGATCCTGATCTTGGATTTAAAATCGTGCACCCCGATGATAAGTACTTACTGGAGTCGACCACTTTTAGTCCAATTCAACCTACGGAAAGCCTGATCATCAGGTGGGTAAAAAAAGACGGCACCTGTATTTGGACAGAGCAAAATATCACTTACCACTGGGATGAAGCGGGGAATTTGTGCTCCCTTACCGGAATAGCCCGTGATATTACCATGCATAAACAGATTGAAGATCAACTATCAGAAAGTCAGTATAATTACAGTCAGGTGCTCAACTCAATGCAGGAAACCCTTTCGGTATTAAAAGGTGATGGAACTATACTTTTCTGTAACAGGAATGCTGCACTTAAAATCGCATGCACCGATGACCCAAAAGAGGTTATAGGCAGAAAATTAGAGGAAGTGATATCACCGGATCAAAGCGAGACTGTTATCGAAATGGTAAATCAAGTAATTAGCACCGGAAAAGTGATGCGACAGGAGGCTAAGATCACTACTAAAATGGGAGAAATTGTTTTGCTCAATACTTTACAGCCTATTTTTTATGGTTCAGAACGGGTTCCATGTGTTTTATCCATCTCTATGGACATTTCCGATCGTAAATATACTGAACGTTTAGTTGAAGAAAGTGAGCAAAAATATAAACAGGTATTTGAGGGAGCCGGTGATGCAATTATTGTGATTGACAAAAAGGCCCGTGTGGTGGATGTTAACAGAGCATTTACAGATATTACAGATATTCCAAAGGAAGAGGTAGTTGGTAAAACCGGTTTTGTGTTAGCCAAAAAATTTGCTAATAAAAAAAACCTGCCCCAGCTTTTAGCTATCGTAGGGAATATTGTTTCGGGCAAACCAAGTGCAACTTACAAAATGCAGTTCAGGGGTAAATATTTGGAAATAAATACAAAAATATCCAAATCCGGGGCTTACAGCGTAGGAATATTACGTGATGTTACCCAACAAAGAGAATATGAAAAGGCATTGCGTGAAAGTGAGAATTTATACCGGTCTTTAATCGAAACTACATCAGAGGGTTTTTGGTTGATTGATGAAAAAAGAATAACACGTGATGTAAACAACTCACTTTGTAACTTATTGGGATACAGTCGTGAAGAAATTATTGGCAAGTCACCTTTGGAGTTCTTTGACGAGGAAAACAGGAAAATCTTAATCCATGAGATGTCGCAAATCGAGTCAAGCCAACACCGGAATTACGAGATTGAATTTTTACGAAAGGATGGGAAAAGGTTATCTGCCTTGTCGAGTGCCACTACCCTTTACGATGAAAAGCGGAATATCATCGGCGCTTTCTCCATGGTGAAAGACATCACCGAAATAAAAGAAAAAGAAAAGGCTCTGCAAGAAAGTGAACTTTTTGCAAAAACAATTGCCAATACCACACCAGCCTTGTTGTACATCTACGATGTGGGAATGCAAAAAAATATTTGGGCTAATGATGTACATAAAAAATTCTTTTCCGAACTCGATGAGGAACCTGATAATTTTAATGCAGAAACCATTGCTGAATTGAGTCATCCTGATGACTCTAAAGCCTTATTGCAAAAAATGTCGGAAATGATGGCCGTTACATCTATCGAACGGTTTGAACACGAACTTCGAATTCGCGTGAAAGACCGTTGGAAATGGATGAAGTTATTCGTTTCTGTCTTTAAAAGAAATGCAGATGGTAATGTGAGTCAGGTTATTGGCGCGTTGTTTAACATTGATGAAGAAAAGCGTGCAGAAGAGAGTCTACGGATCGCAAAAGCAAAAGCCGAAGAATCGGAACACAAAGTGCGGAGCATGTTCGAAAACACACTTACTGGTATACTGTATTGTGATCCCAACGGGAAAATTTTAGAGGCGAACCCCGCCATTCTTAAAATGGTTGGTTCTCCCTCGCTTGAGACTTCGCTACAGTTGAATCTTTTTAATAATGAAACACTTATATCTATCGGTTTTGCAGATGACTTAAAAAGGGCTTTCTTAGAAAAGGTGGTGGTTTCGGGCGAAAAGCACTATGTAAGCAGGTTTGGTAAATCAATTTATGTAAAATATTATCTTGTTCCGCTGATTGTTAACAATACAGCCATTGGGGTTTGGGCGAATCTTCACGACCTGACTGATCTATGGGAAACTCAAAACTCATTAAAAATTGCGAAAGAACGTGCCGAAGAATCGGATCGGTTGAAATCAGCTTTTCTGGCAAATATGAGCCATGAAATCCGGACACCTATGAACGGTATTCTGGGTTTTGCCGAGCTGCTGAAGGAACCTGAACTGAGCGGCAAGCAGCAGCAGGATTATATTAAAATTATTGAAAAGAGCGGTCGACGCATGCTCAACATCATCAACGATATCATCGACATTTCCAAAATTGAATCTGGTCTGATGGAAGTTAACCTGTCGATGTCGCATGTCAATAATCAACTCGATTATCTTCATCATTTTTTTAGTCCTGAGGCTGCGGCCAAAGGAATACATTTCACTTGTAGCAAAGGTTTGGCAGACGAAGACGCGGTTATCCTAACCGATAAGGAAAAACTTTATGCTATACTGACGAATTTGGTAAAAAACGGATTGAAGTATACGCGACACGGGCAGATTGAATTGGGATATAAGCTACTGGATACTGAGACTCCACAACTTGAATTTTTTGTGAAGGATACGGGAATAGGGATACCTAAAGGTCGACAAAAAGCAATTTTTGAGCGTTTTATTCAAGCCGATGTGCTTGACACCAATGCTTTTGAAGGAGCCGGATTGGGTTTGGCCATCACGAAAGCTTACCTCGATATGCTTGGTGGTTCTATTAGGGTTGAAAGCAAAGAAGGAGAGGGGTCAGTGTTTTACTTTACCATACCCTACAGCCAGGTTAACAAGGTGTCAGGCAAGGCGGAGGTTAAAAGCCAGAAGAAAAAGGTGGTAACCAAGAAAAAATTAAAAGTGTTGTTGGCCGAAGATGATGAGGCATCGCAAATGCTCGTCAGCTACGGTATTAAGTATATAGTTAGTGAGTTACTGACGGCAAAAACCGGATTTGAAGCTGTAGAAGCATGCAGAAATCACCCTGATATCGATCTGATATTAATGGATATCCGTATGCCCGACATGAATGGATACGATGCCACAAAGCAGATCAGGGAGTTTAACAGGGAAGTAATTATCATTGCTCAAACAGCTTATGGTCTGGCAGGCGATCGTCAAAAGGCCATTGAAGCCGGCTGTAACGATTATCTCTCAAAGCCCATAAAGCTCGATAAGCTCACTTCTTTGCTTAAAGTTTATTTCGGATAAGGAGATCCGGCTATTTTATTGACTGAGAATATGGTCGGCTATGTTTAAATAGAGGTAAATGTCTTCGGTGTGTTCGCCCCGATAAACAGATGATCTTTCGTGGCCTAACCTCACCACCACCGCCTGCTGATCTGGAATGGCAAAAATGTATTGACCTAATATCCCTCGCGTATAAGGTATTTGTCGGTTTTTGTCATGAATTACCCACCAGTGCAATCCGTAAAAATCTACCGGTTGGCCTTTTTCGTCGATAAGATAGTTGGCCGGTTGAATGGTTTCTTCGATATAAGCTTCTGAAACAACCTGATCCTGGTTCCATTTCCCTTTGTTTAGAATAAGCTGTCCGATCCGTGCAAAATCGCGTGCGTTGCTATTAAAACAGCAAAAAGCTTTTTCTATTCCATCTTTCTTATCGAGTGACCACCAGGCATCGTGGGTAGCACCGATCTTTCTCCACAGTTTTTCCGAAGCATATTCGCTGAGTGTTTTTCCTGTTGCCCTGTTCAACACCATGGCCAGTAATTCGGTGTTTCCACTCTGGTAGTTGAATCGTACCCCCGGAGTTTCAACCAACTG
This sequence comes from Bacteroidales bacterium UBA6229, assembly GCA_002440975.1. Taxonomy (GTDB): domain Bacteria; phylum Bacteroidota; class Bacteroidia; order Bacteroidales; family F082; genus UBA5536. The sequence continues at coordinate 1,999 of DJWN01000065.1, read as the reverse complement.
CAAATTGGTTACCAACGCTCTCAGGTTGTCGCCGTAATAGGCCTGGGTAGTAATGCTGTTCAGGTTGGAGTAGGCTTCATCCCAGTTTGTTCCAGAACTCATGGTGAGTAAATCACGCAGAGTTATTTTATTCTTTTCTTCTGTTGTAAATTCCGGTAAAAAGTCACCCACCGACTGATCAAGGCTGTCGATAAGGCCTTCGTCTATGGCTATGCCCACCAGCAATCCAACAATGCTTTTGGCTACACTAAACGAATTTGACAGGGAATTTTCTGAATACCCTTCCCAATATTTCTCGTAGATGATTTCGTCGTTTCTAATAACCAAAAAGGCTACCGGATCGTAATGCTCTAATTGCTCTTGCAAGGAGTCAGGCAGCTTAACTTTGTTTAGGTCTTGCGACAGTTTCCAAGGATCAGGTTTTCCGGCCCGAACCTGGCGGTTTTCAAAAATCTGGTAGTCGTTTAGCCCGGGATTTCCATGTTGTATGGCGTTTATAACATAAGTCGGGATTGCCAGGTAAATCCCCAGTCCAACCAGGAATAAAACGGCTAAAACGAATCGGGGCTTTTTAGTGCTTTTTAAATGTCTCATATGCAGTGATGTAATAACCCACAAATTTAGGCCATTTATTTTATCATAGGGCAGTATTGGCAAGTGGTTTCATAACATTTGTAACTTTGCCCGTTCAAAATGCAGGTCATGAAAAAAATATTGGGGGTGATAAAAATATTAGGCCCGGGGTTGTTGTATGCAGGAGCTGCTATTGGGGTATCACATCTGGTGCAATCTACCAAAGCAGGAGCCATGTTTAATTTCGATTTGGTTTGGATACTCATCCTGGCTAATCTGCTTAAATATCCTTTTTTTGAATTTGCGCCAAGATATGCTCTTTCTACCGGACGCAATCTGGTTCAGGGATATGCCAGCATAGGTCGTTGGGCCTTGATCTTGTTCTCGGCTCTTACGTTGCTCACCATGTTTGCCACCCAAGCCACTGTTACTGTCGTAACTGTGGGGCTTATAGCCTATGTTTTCAATATCAACATAAGCCTTACCGCGCTTAGTTTTGCCATTCTAATAATAGCTATGTTGGTGCTGCTGATAGGTCGGTTTAGTTTACTCGACAAGATCATAAAGTTTATCATTGTGCTTTTGGCTTTATCAACTGTGCTGGCCTTATTGGCGGCTCTTGGCATAGAAAAAGAGATCAAACCTGAGGCTTTAGCTAATTTTGACTGGTTCAAGCATGCCGATGTAGTTTTTCTGATTGCTTTCGTAGGATGGATGCCAGCCCCGTTGGAAGTTTCGGTATGGTCGAGTACCTGGAATCTGGAAAAAATTAAGGAGTTGGGTTATAAACCTTCTTTAAAGAACACCCTGACTGAATTTAAAATAGGATACATCGGCACAGCACTCATGGCTTTGGGGTTTCTGAGTATGGGGGCTTTGGTAATGTACGGAACGGGTGAACAGTTGTCGCCAAATGGTACTATATTCTCCGAACAGCTTATTCGCATTTATACCACCAGCTTAGGAGGATGGGCACATTGGGTAGTGAGTATCGCGGCAGTAACTACGATGCTCAGCACCACCATAACCGTATTAGACGCGTACCCACGTGTGCTGTCTGCAATTTTCGTTGAACTCACCGGAAAACCCTCGAAATCTGAGATAAAACTCTACAGGATATTTCTGCTTGTCATGGTGACAGGAGCTACGCTCACTATTGCCTATGCGGCAAAATCAATGGCCTTTATGGTAACCGTTGCCACTACCATGGCGTTCCTGACCGCACCCTTCTTGGCCTGGCTTAATTACCGCGTAGTTACCGATGACCATATGCCAATTGAAAACCGGCCTGGTTTGTTTTTACGTGTGCTTTCTTTGGTGGGAATTTTCTTTTTTGCAGCTTTTGCTGTGGTTTATGTTTATAAGTTTATGAGTTTATAAGTTTATAAGTTTATGGGTTTATGGGTTTATGGGTTTATGAGTTTAT
>DJWN01000045.1 GCA_002440975.1 Bacteroidales bacterium UBA6229 | reverse complement strand
TGTTGATAAATTCGTTCAGCAGTTTTTCCATCCCAAAGCTCGGGAATTTGTCCTATTTTATGCTGATTATTTAGAATTTGATCTACTATATCCAATGCTTTGTCGAAATTGGTTCCTGCTAAATAATTTGTCCCAACCTCAACCGTAACAGGTCTTTCCGTATTGTCTCGAACAGTAACGCAGGGAATCTTTAAAAAGCTTGTTTCTTCCTGAATCCCTCCGCTGTCAGTGATCACAAGCCTGGCTTTTTCGATTAAGGATAAAAATGAAATATAGGATAAGGGTTCGGTTAGAATTATCTGATTATTTATCCTGGCTATTAATTCAAAACTTTCGAGTCGGTTGCGGGTGCGGGGATGAAGCGGGAGTATCAGTTGGATTCGGCTTGATACCTCATTTATGAAGTTAACAAGTTGATTTAGCGTTTTTTCATTATCAACATTTGAAGGACGGTGAAATGTTGCGATGGCAAAATTTTCATTTTCGAGTTGGTATTGCTTTAGTATTTGTGTTGCCTGTATTTGTTTTTTTTGATGTATCAGACTGTCAATCATAATATTGCCCGTAAAAAAAACTTTTGAAGGATCGATTCCTTCCTTCTCAAGATTTGTGATGGCACTTTTTTCAGTAACAAAAAGAAGATCTGAAATCTGATCGGTTAGCAATCTGTTAATTTCCTCGGGCATGGTTCTGTCGAACGAACGTAATCCTGCTTCGATATGTGCGATTGGGTAGCCTAGTTTTGAAGCGGCTAAAGCTGCTGCAAGTGTTGAATTAACATCGCCTGGAACAACTACTAAATGTGGATTCTCCTTTAAGAGCACTTGTTCAAAAGCCTTTAAAATGTCAGCAACCTGAGTGGCATGGCTGCCTCCTGAAATACCTAAGTTGTAGGCAGGCTGCGTAATTCCTAATTGTTTAAAAAAGTCGTCCGACATATTTTTATCAAAGTGCTGTCCGGTATGACAAATCAAATGCTGTATTTCAGGGTGTTTTTTAAATTCCCTGTCGAGGGGGGCAATCTTCACAAAATTGGGACGGGCACCTACAACGGATATAATTTTGAATGTCATTTGATACTTTTATGCAAAAGTAAATAACTTTTAAACTTTATACTGTCATCTTTAGCCAGTGTTGAAGGTATAGTCTTAATTAGCTGTAAAATATGAATGTAACTACTTATTAATGAATAAATTAAGACTAATGAATTTAAAATCTTCTATTCAACATCTTCTAGCCTTAGGTTTTCCTTTTTGGCTTGCAAAATGCTGGCATTCAGCTCAAAACCTATTAAAAGGATCAGTGCATTGAAATATAGCCACATCATAAAGATGATCAAAGTCCCGATGGAGCCATACAAAGCATTGTAGCGCGAAAAGTTGGAGATGTAAAAGTTAAAGGCCAGTGTGCCAACGATAAAAAGTGCTGTGGCTAAAATGCTTCCCGGACTGATAAAGCGATATTCCTTGCGCTTGGCAGGTGCGTAATAATACAGCATCGAAAGGCTGAAAAAGGTTAGAAAGACAATTACAAACCACCTGGAGATTTGAAGCAGCTGCGCTGTGAAACCTCCATCGATCCAACCGCTTGCAATCAGGCTCTTAATAAGAACGCCTCCTGTAGTGATCAGAGCAATTGCCAAAACAACAAAAAAGGATAGCACAACAAGCAGAAAGACAGCTGAAAGCCGTTGTTGCAGCCAGTTTTTGGTATCGATGCCATGCCAGGTACCATTGAATCCATCCATGATAGCACTGATACCGTTGGTACTGAAAATAAAGGTGAGGATAAAACTTAACGAAAGCAATCCTGTATTTTGACGCATCACAATTTCAGTAATTGTTTCTTCCACTTCCTGAAAGGTATCCGGTGGAATGATATCTTGGAAAAGTCCCATAAGTGTTTCCTGGAAGTTTTCGATTGGTATATAAGGGATTAGGGTGAAAATGAAAAGTATGAATGGAAAAATAGCCAAAAAAAAGTTAAAGGCAACAGCTGCCGCACGAATGGTTAATGCTCCTTTAAAAATCCCTGTCCCAAAAAAAACCAATACATCGTATAATGGAACTTTATCGAATCCTGGCAGAATAAGCAAACGAAGAATTGCTTCAAGGCGATCTTTTAGCTGACGACTCAGCAATTTCAATTTGGCAATAATCACAGCTATTTGCGACATATTAAGCTTTTATAGCCCTCAGGCTCAGATCGAGGCTTTTGATATGATGAGTTAAGGCTCCTACTGAAATAAAATCAACACCGGTGGCTGCATAATCGTAAATGGTGGCTTCCGTAATTCCGCCAGAGGCTTCAGTCTCGAAACGGCCATCGATTCGTTCAACAGCTTTCTTTAGGTTTACAGGAGTGAAGTTGTCGAGCATAATACGTTGAAAACCACCAATACGCATAGCTTCTTCAAGTTCCAGAAAGCTTCTTACTTCAAGCTCGATAGGGAGCCTGAGTTTCTTTTCGCGTAAATATTTTTGGGTTGCTTCAACAGCTTGTGTGATGCCTCCGGCAAAGTCAACATGATTATTTTTGATCAGAATCATATCAAAAAGCCCAAAACGATGATTGGCACCACCACCAATGGCAACAGCTGTTTTCTCAAAAATACGCATCCCTGGTGTGGTCTTTCGTGTATCGAGCAAAATACAGGGCAATCCTTTAAGCAGCTTTTTGTAAGCAGCTGTTTTGGTGGCAATGCCACTCATCCTTTGCATATAATTGAGTGCCAGCCGTTCGGCCGATAGCATCGAAACTACTTTGCCTTTTACCCTAAATACAATATCACCGGTTTTTACGGCTGCTCCGTCAGGTATAAGTTGCTCAAAATCCGTTTCGGGATCCACAAGCTTAAACACTTTTTTGGCAACATCAAGTCCGGCTATGGTGCCTGCTTCTTTTACGAGCAGCTGCATCATTCCTTTTGCCTCAGCAGGAATAATGGCCAGCGAGGTATGATCGCCATTGCCAAGGTCTTCTTTGATCGCGGCTACAATGTGACTTTCAATAATGTCTTCGTTATCAATCATATAATCTGGCTGATTTCGATGGATTGTATCTGTTTATTACCTGTCTGGATTAAAATATATACCCTGAACGTAGTGGTTTCATCTTTCAGATTTCCTATTAAATAAGAGGCTTTTGTATCGGTTGTATTACCTGATTCCAGAAGTTCGAAAACAGGATTTTTGAGTTTTTTAAAAAATGTTTCTAATTGTTTTTCGGCCTGTTGCTTATTGAAAATGCCTTTTTGCCCGGGTAAATTCAACGAAACAGCAGAAGCCATATACGACTTTAATCCTTTGGCATCCTGTTTTTCAATCAAAGCTTTGATTTCGGTGAGCACAAACGTCTTGTCCTGGGCAGTAACAGCAAAACAAAACAAATGCAAAAAGCTGAGAATGAGGACAATTTTTTTCATTTTAAGGTAGCTGAAATCAACTTCAAAATTACAGCTTTTTTCTGAACAGTTACTTTTATGTCGGGAATACACCTCAATCAATGAATAAAGCTAAATATGAATCCTAAAGTTGGTTTAGCCAAATTAATAAGGGGCTTTTCAGGGGTAGTATTATTTTGTGCTGTTTCCGGCAAAAAAATTATCTTTGCTGTCTCTCAAACAATCAAATTTATGAGCTCGCGATTTTTATATTGGTTGCTGATATTCAATTTATTGCTTCTGGCTTCCTGTCTCCCGGAAGAAAAATCTGAAACAGAAAAGTTTGAGAAAGAGCTGAACACCTTTAATGAATCGATGGAAAGTATTGGGCAAACGATGGATATGGTTGACGCCATGCAAGCCGAAGTTGATCGCATTGAAAGAAGTCGGGAACTGGGCGAACTAACTGATGAAGATGCGGACGCTCAACTAAATGAGGTCAAGGAAACTTTTGGCAGGATGATCGCACGTAGATCCAATAGTAATCCGGCTACCACCTTACCTGATTGGGCGTTGGCACTGGGATTATCAGAGCCTGCCGGACTTATGCTCGACAAGGATTTCTCGCAGCTTACCTCGATCAACAATCCTGAGGAAGGCTTTAATTCTGTATTGCTGGTTTATAATGGCGATTACGAAAAAGCAATGGCCGAAGCAACAAGGATAGCCCGCCTGGCCAATATTCCGTTATCAAAAGATTACAAACAAGCAGTGGAACTGGCAAAAACTTACAGTACAACCCCAATTAAGGGCGTGGCCTATATGAACTTCGATCCTTTTGTGTCGGATGCTGATTTCAATATTTCAATTACGGTTGACGAAACAGGTATGTTGACGATCAGTGCGGTGGACGTTGCCCAGATGCGGAAACAATTTGAAAGAGAAGAACGGGAAACACCTTAAGTTATGCAACAACATATTTTGATAGCAGGGGCAGGAAAAGGAATTGGTTTGGAGCTCGTGAAACAGATGCTGTTAACTGAAAATAACATCATCTTGGCCGTTTCGCGGGATATCAGTCAACTCAGAGTCATGGCAGCGAAAGTCAATACTGATTCCGGTACTGTTCGGTTGATACCTATTGCATCAGACCTGGCAAAACCTGATTTTACTAAAGTTTTGGAAGAAGCTTTGGCAGAGTTCAATTTTAAGCCTGAGATTGTTGTTTACAATGTAGGTTTGTTAGTGAATAAACCATTTGCAGCCTTAAGCAATTCCGATTTCGATCAGATGTTTGATGCTAATGTAAAAGGAGCATTCAGGCTGTTTCAGTTTTTATTGCCACATTTGGCCGAAGGCACTCATTTATTGGGAATCAGCAGTATGGGAGCATTTCAGGGGAGTGCAAAATTTCCGGGCTTATCTTTATACAGTGCTTCAAAAGCAGCACTTGCTGTGTTGATGGAGTGTTTGGCTGAAGAGCTAAAAGACCGTGGAATAAGGGCAAATGCATTGGCCTTGGGTGCGGTGCAAACAGAAATGCTGGCCAAAGCATTTCCTGGATATAAAGCACCGCTTTCAGCTGATGAAATGGCTGCTTTTATTGCGGATTTTGCGGTTAATGGATCGCGGTTCTTTAATGGCAAAATAATACCGGTTTCGGTATCTACACCTTGATCAGCTTTATTTTTGGTATTTATTATACCATTGGTTACCTGACAGAAAGTGGAATTATGCTTAACTTTGCATGATTAATGAAATAAATCAGATGTCTGATCAAGCGAATTCCGTATCGCATCCTGGTGTTATCATGCAGATTTCAGGGCATATTGCCGAAGTGATGATACTGGCAAAGTCGGCGTGTAGCTCTTGTCAGGTTAAAGGAGCCTGCAATATGTCGGAAATGGAAGAGAAAAGAGTTTTTATCGAACTTCCACCTGAGCATAATTTCGAAAGCGGACAACAGGTAAATGTTACGATGAAACAATCTCTTGGAAATTTTGCTGTTTTTCTGGGATATATTCTGCCGTTTCTGGTTTTGCTGCTCACCCTGATTGTCAGCATATCCGCAGGACTTAGCGAAGGAGTCGCGGGCTTGTTGTCCTTAGGAATATTAGTCCCTTATTTTCTCGTTCTTTATCAATTCAGGAATAAGTTGAGTAAAAAGTTTAGTTTTCAGCTTATTGCCTGAATGTTTATATAAAATGTTAACCTAATAATAGTAGTAATAAATAGTTATAAAGAAATGAAACAGAGTCTTACACTTTTCCTGTTGCTTTTTTTCGGTTTCACTGTTTTTTCGCAGTCAGATGCCTATAATCGCACAGTACACAAACCCGAGAAAGTAGTAAAAGCTACTTATTTTGAAAAAACAATGCCTTTGCGTGATATTGCTCCCATAATTCCGGGCGAGCGAAAACGTGCCTGGAAAAACGATCTGGTTGGGAATGCCACCATCGAAAACCCGCCTTTTGATCTTGAAGTACCTGAAAATTTGGATGTAGTCGATGCTGTTGTTCATGGAAATGCTCAGCGCGATGGAGATTATTGGCCATTGAGATCGGTGATGGGATTGGGCAATGTGAATGGTGTTTTTCCGCCCGACACAGAAGGCGATGTTGGCCCGGATCACTATTTTTTAATGATTAATTCATCCTTTGCTATCTACAATAAAGAAGGAATAAAACTCTACGGACCTGCTGATAACAGCACACTTTGGGATGGTTTTCCGGGGCCATGGAGTAGCACCAACGATGGCGATCCAATCGTGGTGTATGATGAAGGTGCTGATCGTTGGTTTGCCAGTCAGTTTGCAGTGCATACCAATGATGGAAGTTTCTGGGAGCTTGTTGCAATATCCGAAACCGGCGACCCGCTGGGAGCCTGGTATCGTTATGCTTTTGAGTTTAACTACTTTAATGATTATCCAAAGTTTGGTGTTTGGCACAATGCTTACCTGGGAACTTTCAATTATTTCAACTCAAGTGCTACCTCATATGTTGGCGGAGGTGCTGTTGCACTCGAACGTGATGCAATGCTTGCAGGTGATCCGGATGCGCGAATGATCGTTTTCCCGATCTCAAATTCAAAATATGGCATACTTCCTGCTGATTATGATGGCACACCACCTCCTTCGGATGAGCCAGCCTGGTTCGCACATATCAATCGTACCGGAAATAAGCAGCTTGAAATTTGGAAAGCAAGTATCAACTGGAATAACCCGGGTTCATCAACTTATTCGATGCAAAACAGTCTTGTTGTTGAAGGCTTTAATGCCAGTGTGGGTTCAATTCCTCAGCCGGGAACAACCCAGACTTTGGATGCCATTGGCGGACAATTGATGTTCCGGCTCCAATACCGAAATTTTGGAGATTACAGCACTTTGGTTGCTAATCATACGGTAACGGCTAATGCACGTGCTTCTATCCGTTGGTACGAGCTTCGTAAGACCACCACCAACTGGTCAATTTACCAACAGGGAACCTGGCAGCCTGATAATGATTTTCGGTGGATGGGTAGTATTGCCATGAATGCCAACGGTAATATTGCTGTGGGTTACAGTGTTTCCAGCTCAACCACCTATCCCAGCATCCGCTATGCAGGCCGCACGGCTAATGCACCTCTTGGTCAGTTTAATATACCTGAGACTACAATCGTTGAAGGTTCAAGTTCGCAGACCAACGTAAATCGCTGGGGTGATTATAGCACGATGTCAATTGATCCGGCTGATGATTCAACCTTCTGGTATGCACAGATGTATCGCCTTGGAAGCAACTGGCGTACACAATTTGCATCCTTTAATTTCGCTCCAGGTGTTGCCCCTGAGATTGATGCAGGTGAAAATCAGGTAATGTGTATTGATCAAACTACCATCGAAACTGAGGCTACCGCTATTGCTGTTCAATCAGTTGAGTGGGAAACTGCTGGTGATGGTATTTTACTTTATACTGATCGTCTGGTAACACTCTATGCCGCAGGACCCACTGACCGTACCTCGGGTGAAGTTACCCTCACCGTCACAGCCACAGGATGGGACGGAAGTATCGTTTCTGATGATTTTACCCTTTACATCCACAATCTGCCCGAAGCCATTGCTGGCATCGACACCCTCATTTGTCAGGATGAAGTGATTGAGCTTTATGGCGAAGCTGTTTATGCCGATAGCACAATTTGGATCAGCAATGGAGATGGCACTTTTAGCGATGCAAATCTGTTGAATGCTGTTTATACTCCCGGCGAAAATGATATTCTCAATGGTACTGTTGAGCTGACTTTGCAGGTGTTTGCAAGTGAAGTATGCGAAGGAGAGGATTCTGATGTGCTTGTGCTTACCGTTGATAACTGTACCGGTGTGGATGAACAGTTGGCTCATGACCGGATTATGATTTCACCAAATCCTACAACAGGCATTTTTACTCTTGAAGTAAATGGTGATGCCCGTTCCAACATACAGTGGAAACTGATTGACACACAGGGTAAACTGTTGAAAAAATCAGAAAGAAAAGCCCATAAATCGAATCTGCGTTCTACGATTGATGCTACAGATTTGGATGCTGGTACTTATTTCCTGAATGTTATTCTTGATGGACAAACCTATACCAAAAAGGTTTTAATTCAATAATTTGAAGAGATAATCAAATATAGAGTTCTTTAAATATGTTCTAAATTGCTGATTAAGTGGCAATTTAGAAAGTTTCTAAACAGACCCGAAACATAGCTGAAAATCAGTGTGTTTCGGGTTTTTTGTTTATGCTGCATTTATTGTATTATTATGTAAATAACTTACTAACAACAATATAGCGTTTATTTGATTAGAGTTGCAATTGCTTGAAAATACAAGCTAATCTGCTAATTTTGCCTGCTGTTCAACACTAAAGAACAAATGGTAGTGTGTGACTATTTAATGAAGATGTCAAACTGCCTGAAAAAGAAGTTTGTAACTTAAAAACTACATATTGTGAATGAAGTTTTGATGTATGCATTGATAACACTTGGGCTTTTGGGGACCATTGCAGCAGTGATACTGTATTTTGTGGCTCAAAAGTTTAAGGTAGTGGAAGACCCCAAAATTGATCTGGTTGATGAGGTTTTACCCAAAGCGAATTGTGGTGGATGCGGGTTTCCGGGTTGCCGGAGTTTTGCTGAGGCACTTGTAAAGTCGGCCAACGAAAAGCAATCACTCGAAGGCTTGAACTGTCCGGTAGGAGGCAATGAGGTGATGAAGGAAGCTGCTTCCATTTTAGGATTGGAAGTGGAGGAACAGGATCCGTTAATTGCTGTGATCAGATGCAATGGAAGCAAAGCTAATTCCCCGGCCAAAGTAAATTACGACGGGCCTTCCACCTGTGCTTTTGCACACAATCTTTATGCAGGCGAAGGCGGATGTCAGTTTGGTTGTTTGGGGCTTGGCGATTGTGTTGCTTCCTGCGATTTTGATGCCATCCATATGAATCCTGAAACAGGACTCCCTGTAGTAAATGATAAATGTGTGGCCTGTGGTGCCTGTGTTAAGGCATGTCCAAGAAGTATCATCGAGTTGAGACCCAAAGGAAAGAAAGACCGCAGAATTTTTGTTTCGTGTATCAATCAGGACAAAGGCGGCATTGCCAAAAAGAATTGTGGAGTGGCTTGCATAGGATGTTCTATATGTTTCAAGGTATGTACGTTCGATGCCATCACCATGAGCAACAACCTGGCTTATATCGATCCGATAAAATGTAAATTATGTCGCAAATGCGTTGAGGTTTGTCCTACCAATGCCATTCACGAAATTAACTTTCCGGTCAGGAAGAAGAAAGCCGAGACTGAAGAGGAAGTTGTTGAAACAAAAACAACAATGACAGTTACTCACGATACCAAATCGGATCCTCAGAAGGATTCTCAATCATAAATTTCGAAGAAGATGATTGCGTTGAAAACATTTAAAAAAGGCGGTGTACATCCGGAGGAGAACAAGATTTCGGCTCATGCACCCATTCAAAAACTGCCTTTCCCAAAACAAGCGATTGTTCCCCTTGGCCAAAATCTGGGAGCCCCATCAAAACCGCTTGTAAAGCGTGGCGACGAGGTTAATACAGGTCAGTTAATTGCCAAAGCTGAGGGCTTTATTGCCGCAAATCTGCACTCACCTTTTACCGGAAAAGTACTCAAGGTGGATGATGCAATCGACAGTTCGGGATATCGCCGTCCTGCTATATTTATTGAGGTTCAGGAAGAGGAAAAGTGGGAAGAGGGAATTGATACCTCCGAAGCCATCATTCGTGAAATAAAGGCCGACAAACAAGCCATCATTGATCAGATTAAGCAATGTGGTATTGTGGGATTAGGTGGTGCTACATTTCCTACTCATGTCAAGCTGATGATTCCTGATGGAAAGAAGGCCGAATATCTAATCATTAATGGCGTGGAGTGCGAGCCTTACCTTACTTCCGATCATCGGCTGATGCTCGAAAAGGGAGAGGAGATGCTGATCGGTATCAAGATTCTGATGAAGGCTCTTGAGGTGGAAAAGGCTATCGTTGGGATCGAAAATAATAAACCGGATGCCATCAATCACCTGTCAGAGTTAGCCAAACAATACGCAGGCATTTCAATTCAACCGCTTAAAGTTAAGTATCCGCAAGGTGGTGAGAAGCAATTGATCAAAGCAACTGTAAACAGGGAAGTTCCTTCCGGCAAACTGCCTATCGAAGTGGGTTGCATAGTGAGTAATGTAGGAACCGCAGTGGCTGTTTACGAAGCTGTTCAAAAGAATAAACCTTTGATCGAAAGGGTTGTGACAGTTACAGGTAAGGCTGTAAAGAAACCGTCAAATTTCATGGTGCGTGTTGGAACGCCTGTACAAATGCTGATTGAAGCCGCTGAAGGTCTTCCGGATAATACTGGTAAAATAATCAATGGCGGTCCTATGATGGGCAAAGCTATTACCAGCCTGGAAGTTCCAATCGTGAAAGGTTCATCAGGTATTTTGCTGATGAAAAATGAAGAGAGCAGGCGTGGAATTCCGCAAACTTGTATCCGTTGCTCAAAATGTACCATAGCATGTCCGATGGGTCTTGAGCCTTTTCTTTTGGCAAAAATGGCAAAACTTAGCTTGTACGAACGTGCTGAGACAGAGAAAATCATGGATTGTATAGAGTGTGGATCCTGCCAGTTTACCTGTCCTTCAAATCTCCCATTGCTTGATTACCTAAGACTTGGCAAGAACAAAGTGGGACAAATAATCCGTTCGCGCAAATAATTAAACAGAATACAATGAGTCAATTTACCATATCAGGCTCTCCGCATGTGCACGGAGAAGAAAGTGTAAAAAAGATCATGTACACCGTTGTGCTGGCACTGGTTCCAGCCATATTAGTATCAACTTATTTTTTTGGCCTTGATGCTGTCCGTGTGTTGTTGATTGCCGTAATATCCTGTTTGTTCTTCGAATGGGTAATTCAGAAATACCTCATCAAAGGACCGGTTACGATTACGGACGGATCTGCTGTAGTTGCCGGATTGTTGTTGGCATTTAATGTGCCGGCCAACCTGCCCTGGTGGATTTTAGTTATTGGTGCTTTGGTCACCATTGGAATAGGAAAAATGTCTTTCGGTGGCTTGGGGAAAAATCCTTTCAATCCTGCATTGGTCGGTCGTGTCTTTATGCTGATTTCCTTTCCGGTTCAGATGACCAGCTGGCCGGTTGCCAAACCAATTTTTGCCGAAGGCTTAACAGATGCTATCACCGGCCCAACCGCCTTGGGTTTATTGAAAGAAGGCCTTGATGCAGGAAAAACAGTTGATCAGATTCTGGCCGATCCTTCCATGCCGGCATACTTGGATCGACTTACCGGAAATATGAGTGGCTCTCTGGGCGAGATGTCAGCAATTGCCCTCATCATCGGAGGATTATTTATGATTTGGCGTAAAGTTATCGACTGGCAGGTGCCTGTTTCGATCATCCTGACAGTTTTTGTTTTTGCCGGTATTTTCCATCTGATTGATCCAACCTTTTATATTGACCCTACTTTCCATCTTTTCACAGGTGGTTTGATGTTGGGAGCAATTTATATGGCTACTGATATGGTGAGCTCGCCGATGAATATCAGCGGGAAATGGATTTACGGAATAGGCATCGGGTTGATTACAATCATTATACGTATGTGGGGTGCCTATCCGGAAGGCATTTCCTTTGCGATTCTTATCATGAACGCCTTTGTGCCATTGATCAACAACAGCTTTAAACCCAAACGTTTTGGGTTGGTCGCCAATAAGAAATAATTAATGAACATCATAAGTTAGCAGTTATGGCTGGAAAGAAAGAATCTTCGTTTTTCAATATGGTGAGCACGCTGTTGCTAATCACAGCAGTGGCAGCTTTTTCTCTTGGGATGGTGTTCAACCTTACCAAAGAGCCAATTGCACTGGCCAAGAAAGCCAAGCAGGAGGCCGCAATTAAAGCGGTGTTGCCTGCATTTGACCGGCTGGAAGTGCTGCAAGTGAAATCGGCCTGGGAGGAGGATAGCTTGCAGTTTAATATGGCTTATCAAAACGATCAGTTTGTGGGAGCGGCCATCAGCACTTTTACAAACAAAGGCTTTAGCGGAAACATCAAATTGATGGTTGGCATATTGCCCGACGGATCGATCAATAATATCTCGGTGCTCGAACACAAGGAAACTCCTGGGCTGGGTGATAAAATGCAGAAGAATAAATCGCCCTGGAGTGAGCAGTTTAACGGAAAAAACCCGACATCATTTAAGTTGGCCGTAGAGAAAGACGGCGGAGATGTGGATGCAATTACGGCTGCAACGATCAGCTCTCGGGCTTATACGGATGCAGTGAAACGAGCATGCGAAACTTATCTGGCAAATCAGGGAGGAACCAAATAATGAATAAGAACCTCAAAAATTTCACCAAAGGATTAATCAAAGAAAATCCGGTATTTGTATTGTTACTCGGACTTTGTCCAACGCTTGGCGTAACCACAAGTGCTATTAATGGCCTTGGGATGGGGCTGGCCACTACTTTTGTATTGGTCATGTCGAATCTGGTTGTTTCGCTGATCAAGAATTTCATTCCTGACAAAGTGCGTATTCCCAGCTTTATTGTGATCATTGCTTCCTTTGTAACGATTGTAGAATTGCTGATGCAAGCTTATGCACCAGCTTTGTTTGAACAGTTGGGTTTGTTTATCCCTTTGATTGTTGTGAACTGTATTGTACTTGGCAGAGCTGAAGCTTTTGCATCCAAAAATGGAATTGGTGCATCAGTGATTGACGGGCTTGGCATGGGGCTGGGCTTTGCTTTTGCGCTTACTATTCTTGGTGGCGTGAGAGAATTACTCGGAAGTGGAGCAATCTTTAACATCAAATTAATTCCTGGAGATTTGATGCTGGTTTTTGTATTGGCTCCTGGTGCTTTCATTGCTTTGGGATACCTCATTGCGCTGTCGAACAAACTGAATAAGTCGAAATAATAAACTGATTAGTCATGGATTATATCATTATCATCATATCAGCCATTTTTGTCAACAATATTGTGTTGGCGCAGTTTTTGGGAATTTGTCCCTTTGTTGGGGTTTCCAATAAACTTTCCACTTCAATCGGCATGGGCGGCGCCGTGCTTTTTGTAATGACGCTCGCCACCATTGTTACCTGGTTGATACAAACTTATGTGCTTACCCCATTGGGAATTCAGTTCCTCCAAACCATAGCCTTTATCCTTGTAATTGCTTCTTTGGTGCAAATGGTTGAAATCATTTTGAAAAAGGTAAGTCCGGCACTTTATGGTGCGCTGGGCGTATTCTTGCCACTGATCACCACCAACTGTGCCGTGCTTGGTGTGGCTATTCTTACCATTCAAAAAGACTTTAATTTATTGGAAGGTGTTGTTTACGCCATCTCAAATGCAGCTGGTTTCGCGCTGGCGATGGTTATTTTTGCCGGAATCCGTGAGCACCTGGATTTGATGGAAGTGCCTGCTGGTATGCGCGGTGTGCCAATAGCCCTCGTAACAGCCGGTATTTTGGCTCTGGCATTTATGGGATTTACGGGAATTGTTTAAATCAAATTTTGATTGACGATCACGCTCACTTATCAGGAAGCATCAACTGGTTGAAAGCCGGTTCGTGCTTCTTTTATTTTGTCTTTATGGGTCGCTGCAATTTTGCTACTTTTGTGTTTTCAATTCAAATGAAAATTACGCATGGCCAGACCAGCAAATAAGTTAAAAACCAATACCTTTATAGAAAAGGAAAAATCTAATCAAACAGCTAATAAGAAATCTGCTACTGCAGTCGGTTCAAAAAAGGGAACCAAGCCAGGTCGTCATTTTCCTTTCAAAAAGCTGATTGGTATTTTTCTTGTTTTTGTAGCTATTTATCTGGCTCTGGCTTTCACCTCTTTTTTTGTCAATTGGTTCAATCAGGTAACGGATGATGTTATTGCAGATATGCCAATCAGCCGGCTGCTTACCGATATTGAATTGAATATTAGTAACTGGACTGGAAATCTGGGAGCATTTTTTGCGCAGTTTTTCGTGAAAGAGGTATTTGGTCTTGGGGCTTATTTCCTGGTGTTTTTATTGTTAATTTTAGGAATTCACCTGGGTACCGGCCTTAATCTGATCAAAGGCTGGACGCTATGGAAATATGGTTTCATGAGTTTGCTATGGCTTCCGTTGTTGCTTGCTTTCATCTTCAGGTCTGATCCGCTGAATGTGTTGGGTGGTGTTTTAGGGCATTACCTTCATATCTATCTGAAAGGAATAATTGGAACAGCGGGAATTATCATCGCGCTTACCTTCACTTTCGCTACTTATGTCATTCTTGAGTTTAACCTTACTTTCAACAGAAACCGAAATGCGGGAAACAGCAATCAAAAGCAATCAAAAAATACTAAGCCTTCGCCCGATTTAGTTGGTGACAAATATAACACTATTGAGTATGCTGTTGATGATGAGGAAGATTCGGGTTTTGAGAAACCTGAAATAGGAACGGGCAACAAGTTGAAAAACGAAGATTCAGAAGAGCATGGTTCAGTAAGTTTGGAAGTTGATTTACCACTTGACGACAAAGCAAAACAAGCCGAAGCAGAGGAAGAAGAAATAGAATTTAGCATCGAACCTGTTAAACAGGAAGAAACGCGAACCAAAGGTACAATTGACCGTCAGGGTTTGGATACTCAGTTTGATCCAACACTTGATTTGCCCGACTATCAGTTTCCGCACCTGGATTTGTTAACCGACTATGGTGAGGGCGGCGTCAGTGTTGAACGCAGTGAGCTCGAGGCTAATAAGGTTCGCATCGTCGAAACACTTGCCAATTATAGTATTGGTATCGAAAAGATTAAAGCCACCATCGGACCGACTGTGACCTTGTATGAAATTATCCCGGCTGCCGGAGTTCGTATTGCACGCATCAAAGGCCTCGAAGATGATATCGCGCTTAGTTTGTCTGCCATTGGAATTAGAATCATTGCTCCCATACCAGGCAAAGGAACTGTTGGTATTGAGGTTCCCAATCAAAAGCCTGAGATCGTTTCGATGAGAACGATCATTGGCTCAGAGAGATTTTCTGACAACAAATTTGAATTGCCTTTTGGCCTGGGCAAAACAATTGCTAACGAGAGTTTTGTAGCAGATTTAGCCAAAATGCCCCATATCCTGATGGCAGGAGCTACCGGGCAAGGAAAATCGGTAGGTTTGAATGCAATCATTGCCTCTTTGCTATACTGCAAGCATCCTGCCGAGTTAAAATTTGTGATGGTTGACCCCAAAAAGGTGGAGCTTAGTTTGTTTAGTCGTATTGAAAGGCATTATCTGGCCAAATTACCTGATTCAGAGGAAGCTATCATCACAGATACCAGAAAAGTAGTGCGTACACTCAATTCGCTTAGCATCGAAATGGATAACCGCTATGAATTGCTCAAAGATGCTCAGGTAAGAAATATTAAGGAATACAACGTTAAATTTAAATCAAGAAAACTGAATCCCATGCATGGGCATCGGTTTTTGCCTTATATCGTGTTGGTGGTAGATGAGTTTGCCGATTTAATCATGACCGCCGGAAAAGAGATCGAAAGTCCGATTACTCGCCTGGCACAGCTTGCTCGGGCAGTTGGGATTCATTTGATTATTGCCACACAAAGGCCTTCTGTCAATATCATCACCGGAACGATCAAAGCTAATTTCCCGGCACGTATTGCATTTAGAGTGATCTCCGGAACAGATTCCAGAACAATTCTAGATACCAAAGGGGCTGATCAACTTATTGGTCGCGGCGATATGCTACTTTCCACGGGGAGTGATCTGGTGCGGCTTCAATGTGCTTTTATTGATACACCGGAGGTGGAGCGACTAACAGAATTTATTGGTTCGCAACGTGGGTATCCTGATGCCTATCACCTGCCCGAATTTGCCGAGGAACAAGATGAAGCTGGTGATGTTTTTGATGCCACCGAACGTGATGAATTGTTTGAAGATGCTGCCCGGATAATCGTACAAACGCAGCAGGGCTCCACCTCGCTCTTGCAACGCAAACTCAAACTGGGTTACAACCGTGCCGGCCGTATTATCGACCAGTTGGAAGCTGCCGGAATCGTTGGCCCCTTTGAGGGAAGCAAGGCCCGCGAAGTGAAAGTGGCTAACGAAATGGCTTTGGAACAGTTTTTGAAGGATTTGGATATGCCTAATATTGATTAGAATGAAAATGATGTTGAAAAGATTGATTTTGATAGTGGTTGCAGGAATTGCTTTGCAGCTGAGTGCTCAGGATACCGCCGAGGAATTTTTGAAAAAAGTAATTGACCAAACAAAAGCCTATCCGGCAATGAAGGTTGATTTTGATTACAGAATGGTCAATCAGGAAGCAGGAATCGACGAAATGAAATCAGGAGAGGTTTATATTCAGGGAGATGCCTATAAACTTGTTATGGCCGGCCAGACTGTTATCTCAAATGGCAGCACCATATGGACAGTACTCGGTGATTCTGAAGAAGTAATGGTTAGCGATGCCCAGGAAGGTGAAGAAAATATCACACCAAGCCGTTTAATGACTTCTTACTATGATGATCATAAGATCAGTTATTACCAGGCTGGCCGGCGAAACCAAAATCCCGAAATTAGAACCATTGAGCTGAAGCCCGAAAGTGGGAAAAAGTTCTCAAGAATTCATATCGACATTGAAGTGAAAGGCCTTCTTATCAAGCAGTTAACTATTTTCGACAGCGGCGGAAATGAGTTTATGTATGTGATCAAAAAGCTGGATGATAAATTCTTGCCTGAGGATGGGTTTTTTGAGTTTAATGAATCTGATTACCCTGATTTTGAAGTGATTGACATGCGATAGGTATGCAAAGATTGTTCATCGCATTTCTTTTTATCAGTTTTTCCTCTGCCGCATTTGCTCAGGTAAACACAGAGCGTTACCGCAGGGAGTATGACGAGCCCGGCTTTGGTATGAGAAATACCACCAGCATAGATTTTTCATCCGGAAATACCAACGAGTTTGAGGTTGGTGAGCAGCTGCGTCTTGATTGGAACAACCCCATTCAGGATTATTATGCCGTGATTGAGTATGATTTCAAGCGGGCTAATAAGCAGAAAACCAAGAATAAAGGATTTATTCACCTGCGCTCGATCAGGCAGTTGAATAAAGATATGTTTATGGCTGAAGCTTTCACACAACTCGAGTTCGATCAGTTTTTGCAGTTGCAATCCAGGTTTTTGTTAGGAATGGGTGTGCGATCAGATTTGGTGCAACTCTTTTCTGATTCAAGCCTAAACAAACCATTAAAGCTATTTGTAGGGATTGGCGTAATGCATGAAGACGAGCACTATACTACTGATCCTCAGATAATTGTTAGTCATTACAGATCAACAAATTATATATCGCTGGCAATGAGCTTGTCAGAACAAGCACAGTTAGGTATTGTCACCTATTATCAGCCAGCTTTGGAAGACTTTAAAGATTTCAGGTTTTCAGCAGATATGAATCTTACAGTTGATGTGTTAAAGAATTTAGCACTCAGCCTAAAAATACGTTACCTGCATCGCAGTGTTGCAATTGGCGAATCTGTTAACGATGACCAGGAAATTAAGACAGGTTTGATATTTAAACTTCCTTAAAACTTCGGATGCTGTTGATAAATAGCATCAACCAGCCGCTTATCATCAATAGACCTCCAAGGGGTGTTACGGGGCCTAAAAAGGAAAAATTAACACCTGTCAAATCAGAAGTCGATAACAAGTAAATAGAAAAGGAAAAAAGCAGGCTGCCAAAAGTAAACAGGTAATAAGAAGCAACGCATAATTTGCCTTTGAATCTCTTGGGTAGAGCGGCCAGATATAATATAGCCAAAGCATGAAAAAGTTGGTATCTGACACCGGTTTCAAAACTCTGTAAGCTTGTAATGCTAATATTTTCCCTAAGCCAATGCGCTCCCAAAGCTCCAAAAATTACTGCAATTCCAGCTAATAAACTCCCTGTCCATACAAATGTTCTTTCCATGATTTTAATTTGATTATTTGCACACTGACGCATTGGCCTCAATCCCCGAAAAGCCTTACTTTTGCGCATCAAAGATACTTCTTTAATTTTTTCTTAAAGTAAAAATTCAAAGTCTTATGAAAACGTCCATCGAAATAAGTTATTATCCTTTGCTGGTCGAATATATCCCACCGATAAAAGATTTTATCCGCCGGTTGAATGAGGTTTCAGGGCTGGTTGTAAAAACCAACGGGATGAGCACCCAGGTTTTTGGAGAATACGACCTTGTTATGCAAACACTTACGACTGAGATTAAGCAATCTTTTGAGTTGCCTCACAGTGTTTTTATACTCAAAATTATCAATGCTGATTTGAATCATATTGATGGAAGCCGCTAGTTTTTTTGAGCTTTTCCTGGAGAATCTTCTTCAAACTACCTGGCTCGAAGCTGTGGCTGTCATTTTTGGGCTTTTGAGTGTTTGGTACAGCAAAAAGGTGAACATACTGGTTTTCCCGACGGGGATTGTCAGTGTGTTGATTTATATGTACATCACTTTTTTTGCAGGGCTCTATGCGGATATGTTTATCAACCTGGTGTATTTTGTGATGAGCGTTTATGGCTGGTATTATTGGACGCACCCGAAATCCGGAAAATCAGAACGACCCGTTACATTTGCCAGTCGTAATCAAAATCTGGCAGGCTTATTGGCCACAATCCTTGCATTTGTTTTGATGCGTTTTGTTCTAATTCATTACACCGATAGCAATGTGCCAACGATTGATGCGTTAACAACAGCGATTTTTATTGTTGGCATGTGGCTGATGGCCGTGAAAAAGGTTGAAAACTGGCTTTATTGGATTGTTGGCGACCTGATCTCTATTCCGCTTTATTTCTATAAAGGACTGGTGTTCACCAGTTTTCAGTTTTTTGTTTTTCTGATTATTGCAGTGGCGGGATATCTGACCTGGAAAAAACAAGCATGTAATGACAGTTAAAATTGCTATCACCGGCCCTGAATCGACCGGAAAATCCTGGCTGGCCGAAAAGCTTGCCAACCACTACCATACACAATGGGTTCCGGAATTTGCCCGTGAATACCTGCATGAAAAGCCTGAATATGGCGCAGCAGATATTGTGAAGATTGCCAAAGGGCAGCTGCAACTTCAACAGCGATCATTGGAAAATAATCCAACTATTCTGTTTGCTGATACAGAGATGTTGGTTTGCAAAATCTGGCTTGAGTTTGTTTTTGGTATGCAGGACGATTTTATAGAGAATGCCTTTAAAAATCAGCATTACGATTTGTATTTATTGTGCGATATTGACCTGGAATGGGAACCTGATCCATTACGTGAACATCCCGATCAAAGAAAGATTTTGTTTGAGCTATACAAAAGCTATCTCGAAAAAATGCAACTTCCTTATCAGATTGTGTCAGGAAAAGGCAGGCAAAGATTGGGAAAGGCTGTTACCTTTGTGGATCAATTGATGAAATCGTGATAAGCTCAAAGAAGCATATTTTGTTTTTGGCCCGTTGGTATCCGCATCGATACGACCCGATGTTTGGCTTGTTTATCCAGCGTCATGCGGAGGCAGTTGCACTTTATAATAAGCTAACTGTCGTTTATGCACAGGAAGATCCAATGGCAGAAAAATGTTATGAAATCTGCCAAACAAGCGATGGAAACCATAGAGAGATCATTGTTTATTACAAGAAAAAAAATGGAATTCCTTTGCTTTCCAAATTAATTAATCAATGGCGATTTATCAGGGCAAATCTCACTGCCGTGAAGCTTGCCGAAAAAGAACAGAAATTCAATCTGATTCATGTGCATATTCTTACACGCCTGGGATTATTGGGATGGTTTTTGGCTTTTCGTCGCAAAATTCCTTATCTCATTACTGAACATTGGTCGAGGTATTTACTTGTAAATAAGGAATTTAAAGGATTTTTCAGAAAATGGGTAAGTCGGTTTGTTGCGAAACATGCCGCCATGATTACTACGGTTACCAACGATTTGATGCTTGCCATGCAGAGCTATCAACTGAATAATCAATATTATGCAGTTTTGCCAAATGTGGTTGATATGGAGCTTTTTCAACCCTTGGCCAAACCGCAACACACAACCGTCAATTTTGTGCACGTCAGCTGTTTTGAAGATAAATCGAAGAATATTAGTGGTTTGTTGCGTGCCATTAGCAAGTTATCAAATGCTGAACTTGATTTCAGCTTTACCCTGATTGGTGACGGGATGGATTTCGATTGGCTGAAATCTTACGCCAATGAATTGAAAATCAGCGACAAAATTAATTTTACAGGTCTTTTGCAGGGGACTAAACTGGCTGAAAAGTTAGCACAATCGGATGTGTTAGTGCTTTTTAGTAATTATGAAAATATGCCTGTGGTTATTTTGGAAGCCCTGGCATGTGGCATTCCGGTTGTTGCAACACGGGTAGGAGGGATACCGGAAATGATTGATAAGTCGAACGGTATGCTTGTTGATGCCGGTGATGAGTCAGGATTAGCAGATGCTTTGATTAGCATGTCAAAAACGTATCAAAATTACGATGCGGCAGCATTGCGTGGAATGGTTGCAGCTCAATACAGTATGAAAGCTGTTGGCCGACAGCTTGACAAATGGTATGACGAAATTTTACTAAGGTTCTCTGAACGTTAGCATTGGAATCCCAAGTTCGAAAAAGGCATCCTTGCCAATTTTGTCTTTAAAGATATAATCCAACAAACCCCGCCGGTTGGCAATAAAAGAGGCCAAACTAATTTGATGTTGTTCGCAAAACAGTGCAATCGCATCTTTTGGCATGGTCGATTTGATCAGATGAAACCTGATCATCTGGCGTGCTTTTTCATTCTTAAAGGCCAGCCTGAGTTCCTCCATGAGTAAATCAGGTTTTTCGTCATCATCATCCGTAATCAGATGCACCACATGAATTACAGGTTTGTATTGTTCAAGTAAATTAAATATCCGGTTGATGGTACTTACTTCGAACCGGCCAAAATTGGTAGCATAAAGCACTTCATTGCTCTTTGTCCATTGATAGCCTTCAGGAACAGAAAGCAATGGCACATGCACTTTCGTCATGATGCTTTTGGCCATGCTGCCTTCCAGAAATCGTTTTTTGCCTTTACCACGGGTCCCCATCAATACCAGATCGGGTTTGTGTTCTTCGGTGAGGTTCACCAGTTCAATCTCAGGATCGCCCCCTTTTAAAACTGCCGAAACCCGGATGTTGGTTAATCCGGCTTCTGAAATTTTATGCTCCAGATTTTCCATCTTTTCCTGCATAAATTTTGAAGCTTGCTCTTCCATTTCGGCCAGTAATTCTCTGTTAAAAAAAGTATCGGAATCGAGGCCGCCCGGGAAACTGCTGTCGCCCATCAGAATTTGATCCATATAGGCGTGAAAAAGGATGATTTCTCCGCCTGGTTCCTTTAAAAGGTCGAGTGCATACGGAAAAAGCATCTCATTCTCTTCGCTAAAATCAGTGGAAAGTATTATTCTCATTTTGGTTCAACTTTATCTGTTTGATCCTATTGTTTATGGTGACGTAAAGATACAAAAAATCAAATCGTTTAGGAAAATTTTCAACCCAAAATTGACTAAAAACCAAACCAAATCCCCAAAATTCCGGCCATAGCCCCAACGGCAATGTTGATGAATTTAGCCGCTAGAAAACCTTTGCCCGATTCGGCCAGCAATGGCAGCGATCCATGACCATCCTGTACTATGGAACTGGCCAAAAGAATGCTTAACGGCAGGGCTCCCTGCGCAAAAAGTATGACAAAAACATAATGTGGTCCCGATTCAGGTATAACGCCAATAAGTAAGGCAATCAAAAGCACGAGATACAGATTTGAAGAAATCCAGTTTTGGAGGTTAATGTACTGATTCACAAAATAAATACCTACTATCACACCAAAAGTCCAAAGGAAAATTTTAATGAAGTGTTTTTTGATGATGTGCTGCCACAAATGTTCCTGCAAGAAATGTTCTTTCGCAGTTAATACAATAAATAGAATGGCACTTAGCAAAAGTATCATCGAAATCCTGATCCAGTCTGCCTCACCACCGTGATCATGGCTGTGATCATGGGTGTGTAGGGTACTTTCAGCAGCACCCATCAGGGTGTTTAGATGATGACTTCCATCCACAAAGCCAGATAATAAACTGATCAGGATAGCAAATACACCGGCGATAAGCAATGCTCTGGTGAAGCTGATCTGACGCAGGTTTTCGATGATCAAAGCCGGATGATAGCGGTTGCAGGATTCATTTTGATGATGAAGCGGGAGCACGGCTTCCTCCCTGAGTCCGATAAATTTATTCTTCACAAAAAAATGAGTTAACACACCGGCTATCAACGCAATGGCAAATAAGATCACAGTGAGTTTCAGGGCTGTGGCAGGAATGGTCGAAAACATTAAAAAGGCTTCATCTCCGGATGTGGCAATTAGCGTTGCTACCAGAGCAGGAAACATCACCACGCGATGCACGTATAAGGAAACCATGGTGTATGATCCAAGACAACCCGGAATAATTCCCATCATTGCGCCTAAAACAATCTGCGTGAATGGTGATTTTTCGAGTTTCTGTGACCACATCCCGCGAGTTTGAACATTAATGTACTCAATCACCATCATCATACCCATCACAAAAGTGGTGATGATTAAAGTTTGTTGCAGAATCAGCGTTATCATTTAGGATGGACTTTGTCAGGACAATTTTCGAGCAAAGATGGTAAATTTCGCAATGCTTAATAGCATTTTTACCGGATATAGCTTACAAAATTTTTATGGAAGCTAATTTATATCTGATCTAAATAGAGAAACTTGTGCTTAAAAAAATGGTACTCATTGTTCGATCAAACAGAATTAGCTGTAATTTTGGTATTTAATTACTTATTTAATAATGTCGAAAATAGTAACGCTAACCGAAGCAGCCTCAATAGCTTTGCATGGTATGATCATTGTTGCCAAAGCTGACAAGATGGCTAATGTAATTCATATAGCTGAGCTTACAGGAAGTTCGAAACATCATGTTGCCAAGATTTTTCAACGCCTGGTGAAAGATAATTTTCTGGAATCGCATAGAGGGCCAACAGGTGGTTTTACCTTGAAAAAAAGCCCTAAAGACATTAGTTTGCTTGAAATTTATGAGTCGATAGAAGGTAAGATAGAAGTAACGACTTGCCCGCTCGACAAACATATTTGCCCTTTTGATAAGTGCATCATGGATAATGTGACACGAAAAATGACTGTTGATTTCCGCGATCACCTCAAATCTCATACACTCCTGGATTACCTTTAACCTTTCTATTTAGCTCATATTCAATCATTGATGAATTGTTTATAAAGAAATAGGTAAATAAATACTGAATTTCTTGTTTAATTCAGAAATTGTATGGATTTTTGCATTGTGAAAATAATAACAATGTGATGAATAAAAACTTAGGAATTTCGTCTTTTTATAGGATGAATACTGATTTATTGTTTTCTGATTATCAAATAAATTTGAATTTTGAAATCAATACTTTGGGGATTTAATCAGCAAAGTAGCGACAAAAATTATCAAAAAAATTAATATATACCTTGTTAACTCAAAACCGAAAAAATTATGGAAATGTTTTGTTTTCAATGCCAGGAGGCAGCAAAAGGAGTTGGATGTGAAAAAGTAGGGGTTTGTGGAAAATCTCCAGAAGTGGCAATCATACAGGATATGCTTGTTTTTGCTGCAAAAGGCGTTTCTGTTTATGCAGAAAAACTTGTTTCTTTGGGACAAAAAAGTAAAGAGGCTGAAGTGTTTGTTTGGGATGCGCTTTTTACTACCATCACCAATGCCAACTTTGATTATGAAGCCATCAAGGCTAAAGTACTGAATGGTTTCGAGCTACGCAATCTGTTGCAGAAAAAATTAAAGGATCAGGGTGTTGATCTGTCTGATATCAAGCAGGAAAGTGCCTTGTGGATTCCACAGTATGATACTGAAATCGATCAAAAGGCACTCACAGTAGGTGTTTTGGCAACCGAGAATGAGGATGTATGCTCTTTGCGCGAATTGGTAATTTACGGACTTAAGGGCATGGCTGCCTATGGGATGCATGCGCTTCATCTGGGTTTCGTGGACGATGATATTATCAACTTCACCTATAAAGCACTTACCGCTGTGCAGGATGATACCCTATCTGCGGATGAGCTCACAAAACTGGTATTGGAAACTGGCAGCTACGGCGTAAAGGTAATGGCATTGCTGGATAAGGCACATAACGAAACTTATGGAAGTCCCGAAATGACAAAAGTGAAACTCGGTGTTGGCACTCGTCCGGGAATTTTAATTTCTGGTCACGACCTGAAAGACCTCGAACAACTGCTCGAACAATCCAGGGATAGCGGGATTGATGTTTATACGCATAGCGAAATGCTGCCTGCACATTACTATCCTAAGTTGAAGCAATACAGGCATTTATATGGTAATTATGGTAATGCCTGGTGGAAGCAAAAGGAAGAGTTTGAAACCTTTAACGGTCCGATTTTGTTTACAACAAACTGTATTGTGCCACCAAGAAAGTCAGCTTCTTATGCAGATCGCGTTTATACAACTGGTTCTTCCGGGTTTACTGGTTTCCCACATATCGAAGCCGATCCTGAAACAGGGAAAAAGGATTTTACCACTATCATCGAACAAGCCAAAAGTTGTAAGACTCCCATAGCCATCGAAGAAGGTGAAGTCGTTGGTGGCTTTGCACACAACCAGGTAATTCAATTGGCAGATAAAGTGGTTGATGCCGTTAAATCCGGTGCTATCAAAAAGTTTTTTGTCATGGGCGGATGCGATGGCCGGATGAATAGCCGTAATTATTATACTGATTTTGCTGAAGCACTGCCAAAGGATACTGTTATCCTCACAGCCGGATGTGCCAAATACAGGTATAACAAACTGCCATTGGGCGATATAGGCGGAATTCCGAGGGTTCTGGATGCCGGTCAATGTAACGATTCGTATTCTTTGGCCATTATCGCACTCAAACTGAAAGAAGTTTTTGAATTGGAGGATATCAACGAGTTGCCCATTGCGTACAACATTGCCTGGTACGAGCAAAAAGCTGTGATCGTTTTGTTGGCATTGCTTTCTCTTGGTGTGAAAAATATTCACCTCGGACCCAGTCTGCCTGCCTTTTTATCACCAAATGTGACCAATGTTTTAGTGCAAAATTTTGGAATAAGTCCGATTGCCACCGTAGAAGAAGATATGAAGCATTTTATGGCATAATTGCAATTCATTAATTACCGGGCACTTGTTATACTGGCAAGTGCTCTTTTAAATACCTTATATCATGGAATTATCAGAAAAATTTAGTTTTAAAGGCGAGATCGATATAGCAGCCGGGGCTGTTGTTAGCAAACAGATTATCAAAAACGAAAAGGGAAATGTTACTTTGTTTGCCTTTGACAAAGGCGAAGGATTGTCAGAACATATGGCTCCGTTTGATGCCCTGGTAATGATTATTGAAGGCGAAGCCGAGATTATCATTGGCGGCACAAGTCATCAACTGAAGGCGAATGAAAACATTATTATGCCTGCAAATGTGCCACATGCACTTAAAGCTGTTCAGGCATTCAAAATGGTATTAGTAATGATTAAAGCCTGAAATTCTTTAATTTGATAGACTTTCTGTTTATAATCAGCTAATTTTGTTTGCAAATCGAAATCGTGATGAAAAATGCATCTAAAAAGTTTGCCTTAGCCTTAAGTGGTGGGGGTGCAAGAGGGATATTTCATGCCGGCTTTTTGCAGGCTTTGGATGAATCAGGGTTGAAACCTGCTGCCATTTCAGGAACCAGTATGGGTGCCATTGTTGGGGCGTTTTACGCTGCAGGTGTGAGCCCGAACAAAATGCTAAAGGCCATCAAAACACCGGATATCATGCACATTCACAGCTGGATAGGATTTAAAGGTGGTTTGGGTTCGATGACAGTGCTTCGTGAGCAACTGAATAAGTTTATTCGGCACGAAAGTTTTGATGCATTAAAAATTCCGCTTACGATTTCTGTAAGTAATCTGAATACGGGTAAAAATGAATTGCTTAGTTCAGGAAATCTGATCGATGCAGTGGTTGCTTCAGCCTCAATCCCAATTGTGTTCATGCCCGTAAAAATTGGCTCAAATTATTACCTGGATGGTGGTCTTACCGTCAATCTGCCGGCCTCTTGTTTGAAGGCCGAAAATACTGTTGTGGTTGGATTGGACTGCAATTATTTCAAAGAGGTTGATACAAATTTCACTTCCTTTATGCCTGTTGTGGAACGCTGCTTGCATATTGCCGTGCACAACACCTTGCGTGATCATTTGGATAGCTGTGATATTCATGTCAGCTCTCCTGAAATGGAAGATTTTGGCACGTTCGATTTTGATCAGGCTAACAAAATTTTCGAGATTGGTTATCAAGCCGCTGATCAGTATATTCCCAAAATTAAAGATGCCATCGATTGATCATGCCCTGATAAGTCTTTTCCGTCGTATTTATATTCTAAATATTATCCATAACAATCTGTTTAACAATTAAATATATTTAGAATGAAATTATACAAGAAAACAAGTAAATAAATACCTAAATAAGTCTTAATTTTGTCAAAAATTCAATTTATGAAGCTGATAAATCCTACTGAGAATCTTTACCAGATAACTGAACGCTATCCTCAAACCATTGAGGTATTCGTAAAGAATGGTTTCCAGCAAATGGCTGACAAGCAAAAACGCGAAACCCTGGGCAAATCCCTGCGTCTGGATATAGCCCTTACGATGAAAGGTATTGACTTGCAGGTTTTTGTTACTTTATTGGAAGAGGCTGTGTTGAAAGGCGATACGCGAGTTCAGCAGGTAGAAAATAAACCAATTAGCCTTAAAGGTTTATTGCCTTGTCCGGTAAGGCTGCCTCTGCAGGAAGCATTGAATACATTTCTGGAAAAAGAAGATCAAAAGCAGGAAGTGAATGCCGAATTAAAAGCTGCCTCAATGGGCCTCGACTGGTTAAAGGATGATATTAGCAATGCTGCTTCAGTTCAGGATTTGGATGATATTTATATCTCAGCTGGTTTCGATCTGTTTTTTGAGGATGACTACTTTGGTCGTTTTATTAAGACTGGCAACCTTGCAGATCCTTTGCCCTGGAAGGAAGTGAATCCTGATTTTGATAATGCAATGCTTCAGCTCAAAGATCCTGATTCGCGCTATGGAATCATTGCAGTAGTTCCGGCGATCTTTCTTGTGAATCAACATGAGCTCAACGGCCGAAATGTGCCACAAAGCTGGAACGATCTTTTAAGCGATGAATGGCTTAACAGCATCAGCCTGCCTGTTTCCGATTTTGATCTTTTTAATGCTATATTACTTACTGTCAAGAATATATATGGCATGGAAGGTGTTGCTGCTTTAGGTCGTAATATGCAACAAAGTCTTCATCCGGCACAAATGATCAAATCGGACCGCACGAAAACACAAAAACCTGCTGTCACGATCATGCCTTATTTCTTTACAAAGATGGCTAAGGCAGGCGGACCGATGAGGGCTGTCTGGCCGAATGACGGTGCCATTATCAGCCCGATTTTTGCTGTTGGCAAGGTGAGCAAAAAAGCTGAATCAGCACAGCTCGCGGCTTTTCTTGGCGGAGAACAACTGGCCTCAATCCTCTCGCATCAGGGCTTGTTTCCCAGCCTTCATCCTGAAATTGATAACGCCATTCCAAAGGAGAACAAATTTATGTGGCTGGGCTGGGATTACATCAATTCGCATAACCTGAATCAGGAGTTTGAAGCCTGCACCCAGGTGTTTGAGGAGGCGTTTCAATCTAAAAAATCACTGGTATGAATTTGGTAACTATTTCAGGGCCTCCTTCTTCGGGGAAGACAGCTGTTATTTTGAAAGCCGCTGAAAATCTGAAAAAACGCGGATTGAAAGTTGGTGCTGTTAAATTCGACTGTTTACACACGGATGACGACCTGGCCTATGAAAAAGCCGGTATTCCGGTAAAGAAAGGGCTCTCGGGATCCTTATGCCCCGATCATTATTTTGTATCCAATATCGAGGCGGTGGCAGCCTGGGGAATGGAGGAAGGTTTTGATTTACTGGTTTCCGAAAGTGCCGGTTTATGCAATCGCTGTTCGCCTTATATCAAAGAGATTAAGGCGGTGTGTGTGATAGATAACCTGAGCGGAATAAACACACCTCGCAAAATTGGGCCGATGTTACGAATGGCTGATATTGTGGTGATTACAAAAGGTGATATTGTTTCTCAGGCCGAGCGTGAGGTGTTTGCGGCAGGTGTTTATGCAGTTAATCCGGGTGCTGTTATCATGCATGTGAACGGACTTACCGGACAGGGAGCCTACGAATTGAGCACCTTACTTTTTGATGAGCGTACGAAACTGGATACACTCAAAGGTAAAAAGTTGCGCTTTTCGATGCCTTCTGCCTTGTGCAGTTATTGCCTGGGCGAAACCAGAATTGGCGAATCCTATCAGATGGGCAATGTGCGTAAGATGGACATCAAAAATAATTAGACGATGACGCAAAGAGAAATTTTACAACAAAGTCCTCAGGCACTTATCGAAAAATATCCTTTTCTGTCTGCTTTTTTCGAAGGGCAGCACTGGATGTCAAAACTAAATCCTGAACAATCTTTGGCCGATCTTTTTGCCCTGATTGATGATGAACATGCTGAGGATCATGCTTTTGATGTGCAGGAATTTATCAGTCAGCTGATGGATTTCATTGCCGAAATGAAGGCTTTCATAGGCAACGAGACTTTTCAAGTACATCAACTCAGTATATTGCCGGGCACCAACAAATCGGGCGAGCCTGAAGGTTTTGAAAAACTTGTTTTTGAGCCCCGTACAATTACCAGCATTGTGGGGCCTACAGGTTCGGGCAAGAGTCGTTTGCTGGCCGACATTGAATGGGTGGCTCAGGGCGACACACAAACACAGCGCAGAATATTGATCAATGAAGAGCTGCCGGATAATGCCTGGCGTTTTTCAGGAAACAGAAAATTGGTTGCCCAGCTTTCGCAAAACATGAATTTTGTGATGGATCTTACCGTAACAGAATTTCTGGCATTACATGCCAAAAGCCGCATGGTGACTGATTCCGGCGATTTGATCATGCGGATTATCAGTGCTGCCAACGAACTGGCCGGCGAAAAATTTAGTCCGGACACGGCCATCACGGCACTGAGTGGCGGACAATCGCGGGCACTGATGATAGCAGATACAGCTCTGTTAAGCCAATCACCGGTTGTGCTTATTGATGAAATTGAAAATGCCGGGATCGATCGCAAGAAAGCACTGGAAATTCTCACCGGAGAAGATAAGATCGTGCTAATGGCTACACACGATCCGCTTTTGGCTCTGATGGCCGATCAGCGTATCGTAATCAAAAATGGCGGGATTCATCGGATTATTAAAACCTCTGCCGAAGAGCGGACATTATTGTCAGAACTCGAAAAGGCCGACCTCAAACAACAGCAAATGCGCACAGCACTCCGAAGCGGTGCCGTGTTGCAACGGGATATGTATTTATAAGGAAAACTAAAAAAGTGAAACAATGATGCATGACGGATGCTCGGGCAACTTTCAAAATGGAAAAATGGTTGCCGACAAAGTACGACAGATGGGGTTTGATCAACAACCCATGCCTATGGCTTTTCAGCTGAACTGCGAGAATTGCGGGGGCGATTTTGAAATGAATTTTTTTGAAACACATTGCCCGCATTGCGATATGGTGTATGCCGTAACGCCTTGCCATGCCTTTGATCCGGAAAATGTGATGGCGGCAGGGATTGGATATTAACAAATTAAAAAACTGAATAGTATGTCTGAATTTATTTCCAATACTGAAAAAAGATTACAAGATCTGTTGGCATTTTCGCTGGGAATGATGAATGGTGAGCCGGGCAGGGAATTGATGGAGAAGTATGCAGAAGCCTTAAACTCACTTACACCACACGATATGCTAAGGCTCGAAGACCGTCAGATGCAGCTGGGCATCACAGCAGCCACCATCAAAAAAGATATTGATAAAGTGGTGAATACTTTTTTTAAGCAATTGAGTAAGTACCCCTGGAAACGACCTGAAAATGGCAGTTTTTTATACTATCTGATGCTCGAGAATGAGGCTTTTGGCTTTAAGCTGAATCAGATCAAAAAAGTGCTGAAATCATACAGCAAAAGAGAAGCCAATGATTTTGAAGATTTACGGGCTGATTTGCTTCCCCGTTTTGAAGAACTGACCAGCTTTGAATGGCATTATGTGAAAAAGGAAAACATCCTGTTTCCTTTTCTGGAGAAAGTATGGGAAGCGTACCGCCCCTTAAAGGTAATGTGGTCTTTGCATGATGATGCCCGCAAAATGCTGAAAGATCTGATTAGCCTGCTCAAAGACAATCAGATCGGTTGGGAGGAGATTAATCCAAAAATCGGGAAGTATTTTTTCGTGGCATTCGGCATCATTCAAAAAGAAGAACTGGTTATTTATCCTGTTGCTGCTGAAACGATTACTACTGAAGAATGGCAAAAAATGCACCAGCAAAGTTTTGAATATCCGTTCCCTTTTATTGAGGCTCCCATGAAGCCATCTTCTGAAAATGTAAACCTGTTTCAGGAAATTGCCAAGGATTCCGAAAAGGATTTTAATGGGTTATTTCAAACTGAAGCCGGAGCCCTTAATGCAGAGCAACTGGTGCTTATTCTGAACAGCTTTCCGGCTGATATAACCTTTGTGGATGAACGGGATAAAGTGCACTATTTTTCACGACCGGAGGATCGCTTTTTTCCGCGTTCGCCGGCAATCATTGGCCGTGATGTCAGAAACTGTCATCCACCCGAAAGTGTTCACATTGTTGAGCAAATTATTGAAGGTTTTCGTTCTGAAGCCCGCTCTGAGGCTAAGTTTTGGATTAACTTAAAAGGCCGGTTTATTCTGATACAGTATTTTGCATTACGCAACAGTAAAGGCGATTACAAGGGTGTTCTGGAAGTGAGTATGGATGCATCAGAGATAAGAGAATTGCAGGGGGAACAACGTTTATTGGACTGGGAATAAGAGAATACGGAGAAGAGTACAAGAAGCCTGATGAAGAAATGGAAATGGATACATAAGTGGTTTTCACTGGTTTTAGGTGTTTTTATAGTCCTGTGGGCTGTTTCTGGAATTATTCTCAATCACCGTAATCTGGTGAGCGGAATCAATGTCAATCGAAATTGGTTGCCTGAGACGTATCAAAATAAAAACTGGAACAACGCTGCCGTTAGAGGAGCTTTGCAGCTGGGAGGTGATAGTTTGTTACTCTATGGCAATGTGGGTATCTGGCTGACTGACACCGCTTTTTCTAATTATCAGGCTTTTTGGAATGGGTTTCCAAAGGGTGTTGATAACCGCAAAATCAATAAGCTTTTCCGAAGTAAGTCAGGGCAGGTATATGCAGCTACGCAATCTGGTTTGTATCAGCTTGATCAAAAGTTAGCCCGATGGTCGATGATTTCTTTCGATCTGCATGATTCACGTTTTCTGGATATTACGCAAAGAGAGGATAAACTCGTCTTTTTAACCCGATCAGAGCTTATCCTTGCTGATGATGTGGTTAGTCCCGAATCGTTCAGCCGTTTTGAGCTTCCAAGAGCTTTAAATGATGATGGAAAAGTTGGATTGTTCAAAACACTTTGGGTGTTGCATAGTGGTGAAATATATGGTCAGTTTGGTATTTTACTTGTTGATTTACTGGCTCTTATTTTGATTTTTTTGGTTGTTAGCGGATACATTTATTTCTTTTATCCCAAATGGATCAGGAACAGAAAGCGCAGAGCCAAATCGATAAAAACCCAGCTTAGTCAGTTGAAATTTAATCAAAAGTGGCACAATAAGCTGGGCATCTGGGTGGTCGCATTTTTACTGTTGAATACTTTCACCGGTATGTTTCTGAGGCCGCCATTGCTTATTGCGATAGCCAAATCGCGTGTTGCAAAAATTCCATTTTCAACGCTCAGTAGTTCCAATCCCTGGTACGATCAGCTTCGCATGATTCATTGGGACGATAAAGCTCAGTATTGGCTGGTTGGTACTAATGAAGGGATTTTCAAAGCTGATGCGAATTTTCAACAGGCTTTACAAGCTTTCGATAGCACTCCGCCACTTTCGGTGATGGGTATCAACGTTTTTGAACCGGTTGCTGATGGGATGTATGCTGTGGGCTCGTTTAATGGTTTGTTTCTTTGGCAAGCCGATCAGCATTATGTGCGGGATATGATCACAGGTGAAATACCTAAAAGAGAAACCAATGCAGGTTCACCTTTGGGAAAGCATTTGATTTCGGGAATGATACGGCTGGAGAACGATCTGCTGATTTATGATTATGACAAGGGTCTGCTTGGAGGTAAAATTGAGATGCCTGCTTCGATTGCCGATGAGCCAATGTCCTTGTGGAATTTGGCTTTGGAAGTTCATACAGCGCGAATTTTTCAGGCTTTGATCGGGGATTTCTATATCCTGATTATTCCACTTTTTGGATTGGCTTTGCTGTTGATATTATGGTCGGGGATGATGCGCTGGCTGAAAAAGAAGAAGCTTATCTTTAAATAATTTGAATTGATTCTAAATTAAGTTTCGGCTATCGATTTTTATTGTTTGATATAAGGGCTTTGCCTAAATTTGTAGAAGTATTAGAATTTAAATACTCGAATACTTGAATTAACCGAACCAATTGTTAAGACCATGAACCCATTTTTGAAACGATTAATCCCTCCGCCCGAATGGCATCTCGCAGTTATCCTGATGTTGGGAGCCCTAGCAGGTTTAAGTCTTTATGCGTTTTATTCGAGTAAAGCCTATTCTTATCTTTCGGATGCACCCGAAACCTGCGTAAATTGTCATATCATGGCACCTCAGTATGCTACCTGGCAGCACAGCTCGCACCGCGAAGTAGCGAGCTGCAACGATTGCCATGTGCCGCATGATAATATTTTCAGAACCTATTATTTCAAAGCTATGGATGGTGCGCGACATGCAACCATGTTTACGCTCCGGCTTGAACCACAAAATATTTTTATCAAAGAAGCCGGCATTGGCGTGGTGCAGGAAAATTGCATCCGCTGTCACAGCCAGCTGATAACTGACGAAAAGCTGTTGGTACAAACGGAAGCGTTTCATCATAAGTTTGAAGACAGGCTTTGCTGGGAGTGTCACAGGGAAGTACCGCATGGTCGGGTTAAAAGCTTATCCAGCACGCCATACGCCCGGGTTCCGATGTTGCCTTCACCTGTGCCAGCCTGGCTAAAAGAGATGTTGAACAAAGAATGAAAACCAAAAACCTGATATCATGAATGCACCACAAAAGAGAAAACCCTGGGTAAACTGGACTTTATTTGTCGTTACCCTGGCTGTTGTATTTTTCCTTGGATTGCTTGTTTCTACAATCACCGAACGCAGGGCAGAAGCGATTTTTGCCTACAAACCTAGAGTGAAGCTCAACAGGTTTGAACCTCGTAATGAAATCTGGGGCAAGAACTTTCCAAAAGAATACGAAACCTATCGCAAAACGCAGGAAACTGATTTCAGAACGCCACACGGAGGCAACGCCATGCGCGATATGCTCGAAGAAGGACCTGAGTTGGTTGTGTTGTGGGCGGGTTATGGATTTTCGAAAGAATATAACCAAGGAAGAGGCCATTCCCATGCAATTGAAGATATTCATAATATTTTGAGAACAGGTGGACCACTGGCTCCTGATGAAGGACCAATGCCAAGTACTTGCTGGACATGTAAAAGTCCGGATGTGCCCCGAATGATGAATCAGTTGGGAGGCCCGGCTGAATTTTACAAAGGGAAATGGGCTTTGCTAGGTGAAGAGATTACCAATTCAATTGGATGTGCGGATTGTCATAATCCCGAAACGATGGATCTGGCTATTTCGCGACCCGCCTTGATTGAGGCCTTTGAAGCTCAGGGCAAGGATATTACAAAGGCAACTCACCAGGAAATGCGATCGCTTGTTTGTGCCCAATGTCATGTGGAATATTATTTCAATAATGAAAATGAAGTAGAGCGGCCTAATTACCTCACTTTTCCCTGGGTAAATGGTTATGAGCCGGAAGATATGCTTAAGTATTATGATGAGATGGGATTTTCTGACTGGACACATGCAATCAGCAAAGCACCTATGCTGAAGGCTCAGCATCCTGATTATGAAGTTTACACAACAGGGATCCATGCCGAGCGTGGTGTTTCATGCGCCGATTGTCATATGCCTTATGTGAGCGAAGGTGGTTTGAAGTTTTCGAATCATCATGTTACCTCACCCCTTAAATATATTTCGCAGGCTTGCCAAACCTGTCACCGCGAAAGTGAAGAAACCCTGATGAAGAATGTGTATGATCGTCAGGAAAGAGTGGCCGAATTGCGCATAAAAGCTGAAGAACTGCTTGTAAGGGCGCATGTTGAAGCCGGATTGGCCTGGGAAAACGGTGCTGTTGATTCAGAAATGAAAGATATTCTATATGATATTCGTGTGGGACAGTGGTATTGGGATTATGTGGCAGCTTCGCACGGCGGCTCGTTCCATTCACCGGTTGAGAGTGCTCGTATCCTTGGCAAATCGATTGATAAGGCACAGGATGCCCGTATCAAACTGGCAAGATTGCTGGCTGCAAAGGGTGTGAATAGCGAGGTGGCTTATCCTGATATTTCCACCAAAGCTAAAGCTCAGGAATACATTGGATTGCCAATGGACAAACTGAAAGCCGAAAAAGAGTTGTTCCTGAAAGAAGTTGTCCCTGTTTGGAAACAAAAAGCTGCCGAAAGAGAAGCTGCTTATGATGTGGTACTGAATGAATGATTATCAAGTCGGGTTGTTTTGGATAATCCCGGATTTTTTATGAGATCCGGGATTTATTTTAATGCATTGAAACTAAAAACCAGTTTTGCCGATAGCTTCAAATACTTCTTTTGTCGAAAAATTAGGTGGTGAGCAGGGTGTTATAAGAATGACGTTTAACCTATTTCGTTAGTTGGGCAGTGCTGCCTATCACTACTTAAATGATCAGGCAAATATCCGCCAGCCAATGTAAAATAGTGTGAAAACCGTTAAAAATGCTATGCCGATCACTGACCAGATTTTAAGGTATCTTGCTGGTTGAAATTGCTTTGGAATGGCTTGATTTGTAATCACCCGATAATTGAGATAGGCCAGCACCGGAGCAGTGATGAAAGACAAGGTGGTAGCCAGATCAACCAGCACACGCATACTTTTAGCCTGATTCAGAATCAGAATTGCGCCTGCCATCAAGATAAACATCCAAAGGATATAGCTCAGCCTACTGGTTGAGATTTTTGGAAAAAGATGGCGAATAGCTTCTCTCACTGTTCGCGGATAGGCATCAGAAACCGTAATTGTAGTACTCAGCATGGTGGTGAAAGCAGCCAGGGCAATTACCGGATATGCCCATTTTCCCATGCTTTCGGTGTATAGTCTGATTAATTGATCTGCAAAAACCACACCGCTTGGCGAAAGTTCCTCTCCATTTCCATACATGATCAAAGCCCCCAAAGCCAGAAAAGCAGCGGCAATAATCATGGTACCAAAATATCCGATTCTGAATTCTATCAAGGCTTCGCGTATGGTAGGTTTCTCGGTTAACTGTTCATTTTTGCTTTGAGACCAAAGCGAACCCCAAACTACAATATCTATCGGTGCAGGCATCCAGCCGATAAAGGCGATCAAAAAGAGGATATGGGTTTTGCTCATCCAGTCGAAATGCTGAAGGCTGGTTTCAACCATTTGACGCTCAACACCAAAAGCTGCCGCCACAGCAATGAGCGTGGTGAGGGTGAGCACCAGAATCACTACCTTAATCATCTGATCGAGTAGTTTGTAGTGCCCGATAATCAACACCGCCATAGTGATAATCAAAATGATGATGCTGGTTTGAAACGGATCAAGTGAAGTGGGGATGAGGCTGTTCGACATGCCGGCAGTAACTATCGTAAGTGCAGCCACAACAGGAAACATTGTAACTATTGTAAGTAATAGAAAAAGCCAGAGTACCCAGCTGCCTTCTTTTTTGTAGGCATGAATCAGGTTTTGATTGGTAGCCAGTACGTACCGGCTGCCTACTTCAAAAAAGGGAAATTTAAGTAAGTTAGCGGCTAGCAGTACCCACATCAGTTCAAATCCAAATTCGGCTCCAGCCCGTGTTGACTGCACCAGATGCGATACTCCTATCGCAGCTCCAGCATATAATAATCCGGGACCGAGTAATTGAAAAAATCGTCTCATAGTTGGTTTTTTATTTGCGAGTTGCAAATATAACTTATGATT
This sequence comes from Bacteroidales bacterium UBA6229, assembly GCA_002440975.1. GTDB lineage: Bacteria > Bacteroidota > Bacteroidia > Bacteroidales > F082 > UBA5536. The sequence goes on along the minus strand of DJWN01000045.1, from coordinate 25,718 downwards.
TTAAAAATCCAATAGCCTACAAGGGTATAAGTTCTGGTTGTTTCCTGACCATATTTTCCAGGATGCATCCGCCTGGGCAACCAGCATAGGCATTCCATTGAGCGTGATAGCGTGATAAGATTTACCGGCTTTCAGAAAGGCAGTTTCAGCAGGGTTGTAGATTACATCGATCAAAATATGCTTTTCATTTAGGTATTGATAAGGAATCGGAGGACGCGATTCACTATCAGGATACATACCCAGAGGTGTAGTATTTATGATTAACTGATGATTGCGGATAAACGAAGCAGTGATCATCGCATAGTTGATTTGGTTTGGCTTGGATGCTTTCCTGCTCACAATCGTAAATCCAATACCTGCCGAACGCAGACTGTATTGTACGGCTCTGGAAGCACCGCCTGTGCCCAAAATTAATGCTTTGGAGTTGTTTAATTGCTTGAGGATAGGTTTGATCAAACTGTCGAATCCAATCACATCGGTATTGTATCCAATAATTTCTATTTTATGGTTTTTTCTATTGATAACCAAGGTGTTGACGGCTCCTGTCATTTGTGCGGTTTTGTCCAGTTTGCTGCAATAAGCAACAGCTTGTTGCTTGTAGGGAATGGTAACATTTAAACCTGCCAATTCCGTTTGGGAAGAAATCAATTCGGGAAGTTGTTCAATATTTTCCAGTTCGAAGAGTTCATAGGCGGCATCCACACCGTTTTCGGAAAACTTTTTATTAAAGTATTCCTTCGAAAATGAATGGGATAATTTTTTTCCTATGAGGCCGTATAACTTCATACCATTGTATCTGTCGCTGTATTTTTTGTTTTTGCTGCATATTCAACTGCCCAAATTGTGAGTATTCCGGCAATCATCAATAAGGCCGAGAACCACACCTCCTGATTCAGCTCTGCCGGCCATTCGGGAATGTAACGGGCAACTTTTGGGAGGCCGTCTTTGAGCAAAAGCACTCCTGAAGCATCTTGCAGATAAACTGCTTCTTTCCAGGGCCATAAAATGCTTAACGAACCTAATATGAAGCCGGTTAACAAAGCAATGGTCTGATCTTTATACTTTTTAAGTAACCAGGACAGAAAATGTGAAAAAGCAATCAAACCAACCACAGCACCGATTAAAACAGGCATTAAAATTGAAAAATCCCGGTTGTTGATCGCATCAATGGCTACCAGCTGGTAGTTGCCCAGGAGGATCAGCACAAAGCTTCCGGACAAACCAGGTAAAATCATAGAACAAACCGCCACCACACCACAAAGCATTAGGTAAAAGAAGTTGGCATTTTCGGTGGCGGGGGTCATAAAAGTTACAACAGCAGCAATGGCTGTTCCTGCAACAAAACTTAGCAAAGATGCTATTTTCCAGGAATGAACAGTTTTGCCGACGAAATAAACGGATGCTAACACTAGGCCGAAAAAGAATGACCAGATATAAGCCGGGTAATTGTTAAAAAGAAAATCAAAAAGCCTGGCCAGTGATACAATGGCAAGACCAACACCGGCAAAAATACTGATCAGGAAAACTAAATCAGTATGTTTTGCAAATGTCTTAAAGTCAAACTTTAACAGAAGCTTCACAGCTTTGCCATCAAACGATTTTATGGCATCGATCAGCCTTTCGAATATGCCTGTAATCAGTGCTATTGTTCCGCCCGAAACGCCTGGTATCACGTTGGCAGCACCCATGGCAATGCCTTTGATTATATGTAGAATGATTGATTTCATTGTTATCGAAGAATTTTTTTGAGTAGGTTGAATTTTGAGTAAAAAGGTGGATAGCGAAAATCAACATCGAGCCAGGTGCCGCGTTTCATCACTGCCCTTGGATGCGAAAAGGCTTCAAAGCTATATCTCCCGTGATAGTTTCCAATACCACTGTTTCCTGCACCTCCAAATGGCATTTCATCATTAGAAAAATGCATAATGGTATCATTAATGGTAATCCCTCCGCATAACACATTGTATTTGAATGTTTTAATAAATTTCTTATCCTTCGCAAAGAGATACATGGCAAGCGGATTGGGGTTTTTATCAATAAGGTTCAGAGCTTGCTGACTATCCGAAAAACTGATAACAGGCAAAATAGGTCCAAAGATTTCTTCCTGCATAACTATTTCAGAGTGTGAAGCAGGTTCGAGGAGTGTTGGTTCAATTTTCAGACTTGAAGCCGATGAATTGCCACCATGCAGAATTTTTTGTTCCTGCATCAGCTGCAACAAACGTTCAAACTGTGGCTTGCCGATGATTTTAGGATAATCTTTATTTGTGATTGCCGAAGCACCCCACTGACGGGCAATCTCTTGTTTCATTGCATCCACCAGTCTGTCGCGCACTTTTTCGTGTACAAGCACATAATCTGGTGCAATGCAGGTTTGTCCGGCATTGATGGTTTTGCCCCAGATGATGCGACGGGCAGCCTGGTCAATGTTGGCAGTTTGATCTACCACACAGGGGCTCTTGCCGCCAAGCTCCAATACAACAGGAATAAGTTGTTTGGCAGCAGCTTTCATCACTTCTTTTCCTACGCGTGTGGAGCCGGTAAAGAAAATAAAATCAAAAGGTTCGGTTAATAATTGTTTGCTCGTTTGTGCATCTCCCTGTACAAGTCGGATATAATCCGGATTAAAATTGGAGTTGATCATTTCATCCAGCACGGCTGAGGTATTACTGCTGTATTCCGAGGGTTTGATCACAGCGCAATTGCCTGCCGAAATAGCACCTATCAAGGGAGCCAAAGCCAGTTGAACCGGATAATTCCAGGGCGCAATAATCAGGCTAACGCCATAAGGAATAAATTCAACATAGCTTTTGGCCGGAAAAGCCGTTAGGGGAGAGCTGATATAATGTGGCTGCGACCAGTATTTTATCTTTCTAAGATGTTTTTTTATCTCAAGATACAACAATCCTATTTCAGTGGCATAGGCTTCGAAGGATGATTTCCCTAAGTCTTTAAAAAGAGCTTCAAGTAATTGATCTTCATATTTTTTTAATAATTTATGAAGCAGTTCTAATTGAGATTTTCTAAAATTCAGATCACGCGTAGCACCTTTTTTAAAGAAAACTTTTTGTTCACTTATGGAAATCAACTGGGTGTTCAACTCTTGGGTAGCTGTTGGTCAAAAATCTTATTAATTTCTTGGAGCGTGCATGCTGATCATTTCAACAATTTGTGTGTTTTCCAGTGCACCCGGGAAAAAATCCAGAAACTCCTGATGTCCTTCAAAATCGAACTCAAGTGCTGATTCCAGGTGAAACTGTCCTTGAACAAAGTTACGCTGTCTGAAGAATAAGGCTGCCAGCCTGTAGCGAAGCCGATGGTTTGCCGGTTGATGAATGAGGCCTGTTTTCAGTATCTGGGTAGCTTTCTCAAACTGTTGTTGCAGCACATAGAGGTTGGCATATTCTATCCAAAGGTCAGGGTCGTGTGGATCGAGTTCTTCTGCCTTTTTAAAACAATCTGCGGCTTTCGAATATTCTTCCAGTTTGATATGCATATCTGCCTTGATCAGTAAAAATTCTGTGTTGAACTGATCAAGCTCTATCGCCCGCTGCATATATTTAATGGCTGTTTTGGTGTTGTTTTCTTCGTCAAAAATCACTCCAATTCCTGCCCAGGGCTCTGCCAAAAACTCATCTATTTGCGTGGCTTTCTGATAATGTGTAAGTGCTTCAGAATTGAGATTTTGTTTTTCGAAACATTCACCAAGTCTGTAATAAACATTGGCATCCTGCGGATTAATAGTCAGGGCTTCGTGATAGGTTTCGATGGCTTTATCATAATCGTCAATAGCTTCATAGCTCTGTCCGATATTGATGATCGCCATCATATGTTTCTCGTCAATGGCCATTACATATTCAAAAGCATCAATGGCCTTTTCGTAAAGTTCCTGCTGGAAGAACGCCAGTCCGAGGTTGAACCAGGCAGCTGTGCTATAAGGGTTTAATTCTATCTGTTGATTAAAAAAGCTGATGGCCTGATCCATATCATTCAGCATCTCGAACACCATCCCTATTTCGGATAGCACTTGTTCGGGTTGCTTTGAAATTTTGAGTGCCTGTTTCAGGAAATCCAGGGCATTTTCGAAGTCGGACAGGTTTTCATACTCAAAGGCAATGGTGGCATAGATATCTTCAAGATCATCGCTATCAGCGAGCGACAGTGCTTTTTTGTATTCGTTGATGGCTTTGGTAAATTCCATCATCATACTATAAACCGAGCCTTTGGTCATGATCAGGTCGGTATCGTTGGGTTCAGTCATTTCGAGCTCGTTGAGCAGTTCGAGCGACTTGATAAAATTTCCTTCGCTTGCCCATTGCCTTGCCAGTTTCACTTTGATGGCACTGTTGTAAGGATGCTGTTGGATGGCCATTTCGACTGCTGCTCGTGATTTTTCGTTGTTGAATGCACCCTGATAGTAATCGATAAGTACTTCAAATTCCTCTGCATCAAAATATACCGGACTTCCATCATGGAGCATTTCCTCGAAGCGGTTGGCCAGGAGTTCTACCTGATAATCATCGTTCCATTGAAAATCTTCACTCATAAATTCTTCTCCAATTCGGGACAAAATTAAGCTAAATATCCCAGAAATCTTTTTAAATGGATTAAGACTTTCTTTAACTATCTCAAAAGTACAGCCAGAAAAGTGTCTGCACAAGTACTTGGGGTTTTTTTTTTAACGACTAAAACAAAGATTTTGTTGATAACTTATAGCTATCCTCCATAATGCACCGGTGCTGCAGGACCCAGCGGAATACCTAATAAAACCCATCCAATGAGCAAGATACTCCAGAATACAAAAAAGAAGACGGAATAGGGTAACATGGTAGAAATGAGTGTACCAATGCCGGCTTTTTTGTCGTATTTTTCGAAGTAAACGATTATCAAGGCAAAGAAACTCATCATGGGCGAGATGATATTTGTAACACTATCGCCTACGCGGAAAACGGCTTGCGAAAGCTCGGGGGAGAAGCCCAACAGCATAAACATCGGGATAAAAACTGGTCCTAAAATGGCCCATTTGGCAGAAGCACTTCCCATGAACATATTGATAAAACCCGATAGGATGACGAAAAGCAGGAGCAAAGGAACTGTTCCCATATTGATCTGTTGCAATAAATGAGCACCCTCAATGGCAATGATCAAACCCAGGTTGCTCCATTTGAAATACGCCACAAACTGAGCCGCAAAAAACACCAAAACCATAAAGGCTGCCAGTGTCTTAAAGCTTTGAACCATACCTTTTACCACATCAGCATCGTTTTTGAATTTTCCGGTCATAAAGCCATACAATGCCCCCAAACTTCCGGCAGCAAAAAACAACAGGGCAATAAATCCTTTGAGCAGAGGTGACCTTAAAATACTATTTTCGGGACCTCTGAAAAATCCGTTTTCGGGTAAGGTTGTTGCCAGAATCAGTATTATCCATCCAAGCATCAACAGCATGGTGTAACGCAGGGCTTTTTTTTCTTGTTTGCTCAACGGATTGATGGGTTCTTGTTCCACATCACCAGTATATTTGCCCAATCTGGGCTCAACAACCTTATTGGTAACCCAGGTACCCAAAAAAGCAATCAAAAAGGTTGACACAAACATGAAATAATAATTGGCTGTTGGCAGCACATAATAATCCGGATCAAGAATTCGAGCTGATTCTGTTGATAAACCGGCAAGCAAAGGATCGATAGTGCCGATCATCAGGTTGGCTGAGAAACCGCCTGATACGCCTGCAAAAGCGGCCGCCATACCAGCTATGGGATGTCTGCCAACGGCATGAAAGATGATTCCTGCCATGGGGATGATGAGTACATAACCCAGATCGGAAGCCATATTCGATAGTATTCCTGAGAGCACCAAAACAAAAGTCAGGAGTGAAGATGGTGCCTTGATCACAAGCAATCTGATGGTAGCACCAACCAGTCCGCTGCTTTCGGCAATCCCAATACCCAAAAGGGCTACCATCACAATGCCGAGGGGAGCAAATCCAGTATAGTTATCCACCATATCCAGAAAAATGCGATGCACCCCGTCTTTTGAAAGCAGGTTGACAATTTGCACCTGTTCATCGGTTGCAGGATGAACAGCCACCCAGCCAAAAAAATGTCCGACCCATGAAATGATCAAAACCAAAATGGCCAGCAAAGCGAAAATACTGGCGGGATGAGGAAGGGCATTGCCGCCTACTTCAACAAAATGCAGAAAACGATCAAAGAAACTTCTTTTGGGAGGTGCTGAGGCTTGCGTCATGTGATGAATTTATATTTAAAAAGCGAAGATAATTAATTCGGACAGAATGCATGATAATTTAATGTCCTGCAAAGCTTCTGTTTGCGGGCTAATATTTAACTTTGCATCCCAACTAAGCCTTTACACATGACATTAATCAAATCAATTTCCGGCATCAGGGGTACCATAGGAGGGAAGCCCGGAGAAGCACTCACTCCTGTAGATATTGTAAAATTTACAGCTGCTTTTGTCGAGCTTATTCGTAAGGAAAGGACAAAAGATAAACTGGTTATGGTTGTTGGCCGCGATGCCCGGCTTTCGGGGTTTATGGTTAACCAGCTGGTTTGTGGAAGTTTGCAGGCCAAGGGCGTTGATGTGATTGATATTGGCCTGAGCACAACCCCAACCGTTGAAGTGGCTGTTCCTGCCCTAAATGCTGATGGCGGTATCATCCTCACGGCAAGTCATAATCCTGCCCAGTGGAATGCCCTGAAACTGCTTAACCATAAAGGAGAGTTTATTTCGGCAGCCGAAGGCGAGTGGCTGCTCGAAAAGGCAGAGCAGGAAAGCTTTGTTTTTTCTTCTATCGAAAAGATCGGTTCCTATGAAAAACAGGATGGATGGATTGATAAGCATATTCAAATGGTTTGTGATTTACGCCTTGTAGATAAGGAAGCTATAAAAAATGCCGGTTTCAGTATGGCTGTGGACGCTGTAAACTCTACCGGCGGACTGGCTATTCCGGCTCTATTGCAAGCACTTGGTGTGGAGGTGATTTATCCTTTGTATTGCGAACCGAATGGCGATTTTCCTCATAATCCAGAGCCTTTGGCCGAGCATCTCACGGCAATAGCCTCTCTTGTAAAAGAGAAAAAGGCTTCATTGGGTTTTGTTGTGGATCCTGATGTGGACAGGCTGGCTATTGTTGATGAGAACGGAAATATGTTTGGCGAAGAATATACCCTCGTTGCAGTGGCGGATTATGTATTGCAACAACAAGGTGGAAGTACGGTGAGCAATCTTTCGTCCTCACGGGCATTACGTGATGTAACCCGCAGTCATGGCGGCCAGTATCAGGCTTCGGCAGTAGGTGAGGTGAATGTGGTGGAACTGATGAAGCAAACAAATGCCATCATTGGTGGCGAAGGCAATGGCGGCGTGATATATCCAGAATTGCATTATGGTCGGGATGCCTTGGTTGGGGTGGCTTTATTTTTGACTCATCTTGCCAAAAGCGGCAAAAGCTGTTCCGAATTGCGTGCCAGCTATCCTGATTATCACATGTCGAAGAATAAGTTACAGCTTGATGCCAAAACCGATGTAGATGCCTTATTGAAAAGACTTGCCGGCCATTATTCTGAAGAGGAAATCAGCACGATTGACGGATTGAAGATAGACTTTGAGCATGGCTGGGTGCATCTGCGTAAATCCAATACCGAACCCATCATCAGAATTTATTCAGAAGCCAAAACATCAGAGCAGGCCAAGGCTCTGGCTCATCGCATGATTGATATTGCACAGCAAATGATATCGGGTATGGCCTAAGGTTTTGTTTTTCGTTGAATATTGCTAAATTCGCCACACGAAAATCATAATCGCATGGCAAAAAAATCCAAATCTGCCAAAAGACGGCGTACAAAGTTTAAAACGATCACTTTCAAGTTAACCGAAGGACAGTATCGCTCCCTGACGAATTACTGCAAAGCCCGAAAAACAACGCCTATCAAACTGATTAAAAAGAATATCGGTAGGTTTATCACTGCTTATACCTATGATGTGCCACCCAATTTTTATGTCACCGAGAATCAACTGGAGCTATTCCGTGAAGAATAAATCCATCCTAAAGATGAAAAGTTGTACGATTAAGTATCGAACGGCTTAAAGTCACTTCATCCGCATATTCCAGGGCATCTCCAATGGCAATACCTTTCGAAATGGTCGTAACTTTACCTTTAAATTGATTCAGTTGCTTAAAGATGTAATAGTTTGTGGTGTCGCCCTCGATGGTGGCGGGCAGTGCAAGAATGATTTCGTTAAAGTGTTCTTCATACGTACGCCGGATCAGACTGTCGATATGCAGGTCAGTGGGGCTGATGCCTTCAACCGGACTGATCACACCACCCAACACATGATACAAGCCATTGAAAGTGGCAGTACGTTCGATGGCCAGCACATCGCGCAGGTCGGCAACTACACAAAGGCTGTTTTCGTCGCGGCGCGGGTTGGCACAGATGGCACAAACCGGAGTGTCGCTGATGTTGTGGCAGCGTTCGCAAAGCAGGATACGACTGCGCATCTGCGTGATTGCCTGGGCCAGAGCTTCGGCTTTTGTTGGTTCTTCGCGCAGCAGATGCAATGCCAAACGCAAGGCGGTTTTTTTGCCAATGCCGGGCAAACGTGATAACTCATTCACCGCATTTTCGAGGAGTACAGAGGAATATTCAGACACAGATAAGCTTTTCGACAAAAATACGTTATTTCAATTAAGCAAGTTCCACAATACAATGATGAAATTTAAAACAGTTTTTAAGAGGACTTTTCTATCAAAAGTGATTTTTGTTTTGCTGATCAGCTGGTCGATTCCACAGTTCGGTTTTGGACAGGAAATGATCAATCAGACCGATGCAAATGGGAAAAAAACCGGCCTTTGGAAAGGCTTTCATGAAGATGGAAGTCTGCGATACGAAGGCAGTTTTATAAACGACAAGCCACAGGGAGTTTTCAGTTATTATGATGAATCAGGCAGGTTGAAAGCTACCAACAGCTTTGACCGTACCGGACGAAAAGCATGGCATAAAGCTTATGATTCAACAGGTTTTTTGCTTGCAGAAGGTATCTATCTGAATCAGAAAAAGGATAGCATCTGGACTTATTACAGTGCAGCCGACAGTGCTGTTATTGCCAGAGATGCTTACCAGTTCGATAAAAAGCACGGCTTATCGGTTACTTATTATCCCCAATCAGGGCAGCCAGCTGAAGAATTGCATTACGAAAACGGAATAGCACAAGGTGCCTGGAATAAATACTTTGATGACGGCACACTGATGACTTCGGGTTTTTATGAAAACGGCAAATTAAACGGTCCTTTCACTTCCTATCATCCAAATGGTCAAATTAATGTGAAAGGACAGTATGAGCATGATCTCCAGCAGGGTGTCTGGGAGTTCTTTGATGAAGATGGAAATCTGATCAATACAGAGAAATATCAGATGAGAGAGTAAGCTTGGAACTTCTTCAAACTGATTGTTTCATATATCATGGAAGGCTTAGAAGTGTTTTATTTGTTCAGCCTCCTCCTTTAATGAGTGGCATTTTGCAGCTAAACAGAACAACATACTTATCTAACATTTTTTTCTAAGCCTTGAAATACCCATGGTTATGCAATTTTTGCCAGAACGAATTTTTTATGATTCAGCTGTCAGCAAATGAATTGACAATTGGATGTAATTTTAATTAATGTGATGTTAACAGACTATGGTTTTCAAGAAATGGCAGCAGTACAGGTATGGTTTGCATACTTATCCAATTTTGACCAGAAAAGGGTGATTTAAGGCTACTCATAAAATTTCAGTTATTCCATGAAGATATCAACTGATCTGTAATTTTAACTTACAGACCAGACAAATGCAAGCTTGTGAAGTATTTTAATCCAAACAGCTATTACATAGTAGGATTTGGTCAAGTTCTGAACGCCAGCTGTTTGGAAGCTGTAGTTGAGGTATAAAAAGGCATCTTCACGAAGAGTGATTTCACATTGTTGAGTTTATTAAGCACAAATTGTTAAATTTGGACTGGCTAATGAATTTTTTGGTTTTCTTATCTTTTTGATTTACTACAAAATGATTGATTGAAGAAAAGAAACAAACTTGTCGGGCAAATGAACACAAAAGCACTATTCAGGGATATCCGATTCTGGATAATTTTCTTTTTTGCAATCAGATTGATTGGGATTACTAATCCACCCCTGGAAGCGAGCCACAATTGGAGACAGACTACAGTAACAATGGTTGCCAGAAATTTTCTGGAAGTTGATAACAATATATTTTTCCCCAGAATTGATATTGCCGGCGAAAAAACTGGAATTACTGGCATGGAGTTCCCGTTACTCAATTATTTGATTTATCTTGTCGCCAAACTTTTTGGTTATCAACATTGGTATGGTCGTCTTATTAATCTGCTCATCTCTAGTTTTGGGATCTGGTTTTTTTACAAACTGCTTGGTAAGTATTTTACCAGACAAACCGCTTTCTATGCTGCCATTATTTTGATTGTTTCCATTTGGTTTCAGTTTTCCCGAAAAATTATGCCTGATACTTTTTCGATGTCGTTGATTATTGCAAGTATCTATTATGGAAGCAATTATTTGGATAATACATCTCGGAAATATGCTTTGATTCATTTGATTTGCTATGTAATTTTAATGCTACTCGGAGCTTTGTCAAAGCTGCCCTCCGGTATGTTGCTTGTGGTTTTTGTTTTGTTTATTTTCAATAGAAATATTCATTTAAAACGAAGATATATCTTTGTAGTTGTCTCTCTGATGGGTATTTTGCCTGTTGTGTTCTGGTATTATTATTGGGTTCCGTACCTGGTGGAAGAATATGGATTTTTACATTTTTTTATGGGTAAGAGTTTTAGTCAGGGATTTATTGAAATCTTTCAAAATCTGAATGAAACCTTAAATAAGTTTTACGATACTGCCATGAAATTCATTGGATTTGTGATTTTTGTCTATGGGCTTGCCTTATCAATCATAAAAAAGGATAAGAATGTTTATTTGGTGTTTATATTGACTTTTATAAGTTTTTCAATATTAATATTTAAAGCTGGCTATACTTTCTCGCATCACAGTTATTACATCATTCCCTTTGTTCCGGTGATGGCTTTGGTAGCCGGATACGGCCTCGCAACAATCAGGCATACAAAAATTGCATTAATTATTCTGATTGCAATAGCTGTTGAAGGTATAGCCAATCAACAGCATGATTTCAGAATCAAGGATAAGGATGCAAGATTGGTGAGACTTGAAAGTGATCTTGATAAGGTATCATTGCCGAGCGATTTGATTATCATAAATAGCGGCGACTATCCAAGTCCGATGTATTTTGCCCATCGAAAAGGTTGGGTCAATAGTAATGAAAGAATTGAAGATGAGACTTATGTAAAAAGCCTGGAGCAAAAAGGGCTAAGATTTATCGTGATTTTAAAGAGGAGCTTCGGCACCGAAATTTCGTTATCATCCTATAATAAGGTTTTTGAAAATGAGGATTACTGCATTTATGAATTGTAAGAGCTTCAGCCTAGAATAGGTTTATACTATATGATTTCGGTTGATTTTATCGGAAGTCTCCGGTAATTAATACATAATTACTTCATCAGCACGGCCAGTTTTCTGCTCGCCGGAAACTGCTCCATCAGGGTTTTGAGTAGTACGGTGATGGGTATAGAGAGGATCATACCAGGAATGCCCCACAGATAACCCCAAAACATCAGCATTACCAAAACGGTGATCACATTGATAGAAAAGGATTTGCCCATCAGCACTGGTTCCAAAACCGATCCAAAAAGCACCTGCACTCCTGTAAATAGCAGACTTACAAGCAGGATGGTTCCTGGAGTTTCGAGCTCGATAAAGGCAAAAAGGGCAGCCAACAAGGTGGCAACCACTGAGCCAATCATCTGAACAAAGTTGATGGCAAAGGCAAACACACCCCAGAAAAGCGGAAAGCTGATGCCAAAACTCCAGGCAATCAGCCCAAAGCCCAACCCAGTTAAGAAACTCATCAGAAACTTCACTTTCAAAAACTTAACAATGCTACGTTCAATAGCCATATAGGTTTTGATAGTCTGGGTGCGTCGCAGCAGCAGCGATTCCTGCATCAGCAGCTTGAAGTTGAATGTGCCTGCCAGTATCAATACCAGAAAGAAAAGCGTCATCAGCAAGGTGACCAGCGTTTGCTGAAAGAACATAAAAGTGTCTCCAAAATTTTTATATATCCGTTCGCTAATTTGCGGACTCATCAATATACTGCTGATAGTGCTCTTGCCTTCGACAGTTTTTAGTCCCAGCACCTCTGCATAGGGCAGGATCAGATCGCCTATTTTGTTGTCGAGCTTGTAATAAAGGGCTTCCTTACCGTGCAGGATTTCATCACCAGTGAGGCTGATTAGTTTAACAGCGCCATAAAAAGTGCCCGCTATGATCAGGATTACGGCTACAAGTGCCAGCAGTCGCGGAACACTTTTTTTATGCATCCAGCGCAGCATTGGGATGAAAAGCAAGGAGATGAAGAAAGCAAACATCAAGGGAGCAAAGATAAAATGCAGCTCTTTGAGGATATAAAAAACCAGTGGTATTGCCAATACCAGCAAGAGTTTGTTTGTCGTACTCTGATCGTTGAAGCGCATAAACAAATTATTGTTTAAGGGTGAATGCAGATAAAAAATGGCTAAATCTTATCCTAATAACATTCCATCTCCGGAAAAGTTTGTTTCATCTTTTGAATGACAAGTGCTGTCTTAAAATTACTTTCCGCTTCCGGATTTTTTGAGATACGAGCTTCCACCTGTATAAAAAGATTATCACGTCCATTGCTCTCTCGATGCAGCAGAAATGCTCTTTCGGCATCGCTATTGGCTTCGGTCATCAACACTGGCATTGTTCTGCTAGCATCGCAAAAGCTCATAGTGGCAGCATCGGCAAGCCAGCGATAGGCTCCGGTAATCTCAAAATGTAGCTTGGCGGCACTATCGGTAGTTATTTGGGCGAGGAGGAATTTTTCTTCTTTAAATAGAGGTTCGCCAGAATTACTCAGTACTTCCAGCTGCTTGCCAGTCCATGTGGCCAATAAACGGCTATGGTTTCCTCCATCAAGCAACAGCTTTTCGTTTTCAATGTGCCAGTTTCCGGCATTTGCCTGCCATTGTTTTTCGTCGTTTACACGCTTAAGCAGCAAAAAGAGGCTGTCGGGCAGCAGCATCACAGCGATATGCATGGATTCCTGCTCAGAAAAAATGTATGAACCACTGAAAAAGTGACCACTTCCATTAAACTCGAAACTGGTTGTTTCCTGCTTAGAAGATTGTTGTATGCAGGAGGTGTTTAGAAAGAACAAGGCAGCAAAAAGCAGAAGTGTAGTTTTCATTTTTTGGATTTCTTGGGTGATTGATGCAGGAAATAAAAAATCAAGGGTAAAAAGGTGATTGCCAGTATAGTGGGCATCAGCCAGGCCATCATCCCGACAGCATTGTTTTGGCTGGCACTTTGGAATATGGCAAAGGTGATGAGCATGAAAATCAGCAGTATGCAAATCTTAAGCCAGCGAATCAGACGGATTGCCGCCTTATACTGGAACTCCATATTTTCAGGAGTGATTTTCGTTGGATAATTAAAAAGATGCGGATATCTGTTGAGCCAGGTCATCCCGACAAAGCAAAGGGTCCCGATTAGTGGTAAAATCAATAAGGTGATCTTATTTCCATAGCCATCAGGCTGACCTTTGATATTATAATGCACGACAATTTGCTCCGGACTTTTGGCATAAGTCCAAAGGGCAAATATCCAGCTGGCAACTAATAACAGATATCCAAACCATTCGAGTTGTTTATCGCTGTGAGTGGGTTTTGGGTAGTATTTGGGCAGATTTTTCATGGCTCCATCCGTTGCAGGATTTAATATTCCTGGGGAATTTCTTCTATAAGCATTCCATCTTCAAAAATCCTGATGAGGCTTAGTTTGCCTTCATAATTGAAAAACTCCTCTTTTCCGTGTTTTTCATTGTCTTTGTAGCGGGTAATCATACTCACTACACCATTTTCGTGAACAAACTTTTGAATGCCGGTTCCCATATCAAAATCTGCTTTGGCGGCCATGTTGCCATCAGCATGAAAATAAAACCATGTGCCATCCATCATGCCCTTGTTATAAGCACCTTCGATCATGGGTTTTCCATTTTCATACCATCTGTAATACGGGCCGTGCAGTGTATCGTTTGCGTAATATTCGCTGATCACTTTTTTGCCATCAATGCTGTAGGTATGAAAAACACTGTCGAGCAAATTATTTTTGCAATAAGCCTCTGATTGCAGCTGACCGTTTTCGTGCCACCGGATCATTTTTCCATTTAGCAGATTGTTTTCATAAATGGCTGTCATCTGCGGAATGCCGTTTTCGTAATACCATTTACATTCGCCATCAAGCAGTTCGCCATTGTAGTTGAGTTCCGATTTTAATTTTCCGTTTTCCCAATAGGAAGATTTGGGACCTGATTCACAGGCCGAAAAAAGGAAAAACAAGCCTAAAAGAGAAGCAAAAAACATTTTTTTCATAGGTCACCTTTCTTGATCAAAAAAGTAAGCATTTGGGATGAGTTCACGCCTAAAGTGCTTGTATTGATACATATTCCAATAGCTGTTTTCGTATCCGTTTTTGGGTGTGCTACTTTTTAAGAAAAACTGCGTTTGCAGCAACGGCACGCGAAATTGCGAGAGGCATGGCATTGGCCTTGGCCCCAGGTGTTTTAGCGCATTCAAAAAATACCAACCAATATCAAAAGCCTCAAAGGCATAATTGTCAGGCTCTGAAGCAAATCGTTGCCGGTATTGATTGATGAACATTTGAGTGAAATAATCAGCATAATTGATGTAATTGGAAGTGAAGTATATAGCCTTCATCTTCATAAGGTTTTCATTGAATAGTTGATCAAACTGTTCCCATTCGGGCAAGCCGATCATAGTGAGATTAAAAGTGTCAGCTACCTGATTCATTTTATTCACAAACTCAGTTGCAAAAACATTGTTGTCAGAAAGTACGATCACAACATTTTCCCGCACAACAGAAGCCTGTCTTTTGAAACTTCGTACGCTGTCAACGGCATAAACCATGGTACTTACGGGATTGGGCAGCAATACAGAGTCAAGCGGATTTGTCTCCAATTCGGAGGTGTAAAAGGTGTGTCCTTCGATGGTGATAAAAGGAACAAGTTCGTTTTTTAATTCCATCTTTCGGCTCCGATCTTTGATAACCGCTAAAATATCACTTTTTGGTATGGCAATTTGATGGGGTACGACGGCAGTAATTTTTTCGCGTAGGGCAGCGATTTCTCGCGACTGTGTATATTGGTGTGCCTGATAGAGATAGATTTTGGCATTGTTGTACTTTGTCCGGAGCAGTTCGGCCAGCTGTGCATACTGATCTTCGTCAGACGGCTTTAGTTTGATCACTGCCGGATTGTTCATCACAATTTCGTTGCGTTTTGCAAAAGGGTTCACGATTGGAATCTGCTGGCTCAGGGCAAAAGGAGCTACTACGTCAAAAGCCTTGCTAAAAAGAGGTCCTACAATCAGATGCGCTTCACGGAAAAAAGGATCTGCGATGGCGGCATTGGCTTTTTTTACGGAATGATCAACATCAAATACTTTCACAACGATTTTCATTCCCCGGGAGCGTGCCATGGAATCTGCTGCCAGCATAAAACCACGATAAAAATTCAGGAATGAGAACGCTTTTTGATTTCTTAATAATTCAGGATCAGCATTTTGCGAATATTCTTTAAATATATGATCGGCATCATCAAGATAGAGCGGCAAAAGCAGTGCTACTTTAAATTCTGTATATGAGTAATCTCTGTCCTTATAACAATCACTTTCTGCAAAAGGTAACTCTGGCTCAATTTCTTCCACTTCAATCACTTCAGGTATTTCGATGGGTTCGGGCTGAATCGGGGCGATTTCAACATGATCCAAAAGGGGTATTTTAAGGGTTTGTCCAGGATATACTTTTCGTCCCACACCCGGGTTGAGCTCATAGATTTCATCTGAATCCACTTCAAAATCGCGAGCCAGACGCTTGGTTCGCTGGCTGCTTTCTACTTCGAAAAGTACAAATGGTTCAGTTATTTTTTTTTTAGGGATCACCAGCTTTTGACCTGTCTTGATGATGGAAGTAAGGCCGGGATTGTACTTTTTTATTTCATCAATGCTCACCGCATAATTGCGTGAGATTTGATAGAGTGTTTCTCCTTTTAATACGGTATGCGTGATGGTAGTATCGGCTTGTTGCGGAACTTGAACGACTTGCCCGGCTTGTGAAAGCTTTTCAGGAATCAGCAGCACCTGACCGGCTTTCACTCCGTTAGCAATACCCGGATTGGCCGCAACCAAATCGTCCATAGCCGTTTGATGGTTGCGCGAAATGCTGTACAAGGTTTCGCCAGGCTTCACAACATATTGCGTGCCTGAAGATTTACCCAACTGACTCACCAGAGACTTTGATGGACTTTTCGCGGCCGATTCACTCACCGTGAAAGGCTCAACCATCTGTGGCTGACGACTGTCGTCTTGAGGTTTTGTTTGTGTTGCAGAGGTTGGTCCGACTACAACTGGATTCCTGCTTTCAGAGGCTTGGGTTGTTTGAACTTGTGTGTTCGTGGTGTTTGCTCTGGCAGGAGGATTAAAGGGATCGAAATCTGAGCGTTGAAACCGTTTTTCATTAATTACGGGAGGTCTTTTTTCTTTGGGTGTGATGGGTACCAACACATACTCACCTTCTGCGATGGGCTCTTTCATGCCTGGATTAGCGAGCCTGATATTTTTTACCGGAACAAGATAAATATCAGCGATATAGTTGAAAGTCTCGTTTCGACCGGCCACATGATAAATGGTTTCGTATTCGCTTGCGATATCGGGTAGATTTTCAGGCGAATCCTCAGCTTCTGAAGCGTTATTGTGACTTAACTGACTGGTGGTTTGCCCTGGCACGGGTTGTTTATCGCCGGCTGGTATCCGGATTACCTGATTGACACGCAGGTTGTTTGTAATCGTTGGATTGGCTTCTTCAATAAGCTTAAGGTCAACAGCATAGGCTTTGCTGATGCTGTAGAGTGTTTGTTTTGGCTGCACAGTATGCAGGTAAAAGCTCTTGCCATTGTACTGTTCAATCACAGTAGATTTTGAGACCGTCGTTTGTGCGCCGGCAAGGCCAAAAGGCAACACAAGGTTTGCATATATCAGAATGATAATCAGTTTAAGCAATATACCGTTTTGTTTCATTTTATCATGTGCTGATTGAACATAAGTTATTCCCATTCAATTGTGGCGGGTGGCTTGGAGCTGATGTCGTAAACCACTCTGTTCACGCCTTTTACTTTGTTGATGATTTCGTTTGAAACAGCAGCCAGAAATTCGTAGGGCAGGTGCGACCAGTCGGCTGTCATGCCATCGGTAGAGCTCACGGCACGCAAAGCCACAACATTTTCGTAGGTGCGTTCATCACCCATCACACCAACCGACTGAACGGGCAGCAATATGGCAGCTGCCTGCCAAACCTTATCATAAAGCTGATGTTTGATCAGGCTTTCAACGTAGATGTCGTCCACATCCTGTAATATACTTACTTTTTCGGCTGTTATATCGCCCAGGATTCGAATCCCAAGTCCGGGGCCTGGAAAAGGATGCCGGTCGATGATGAAAGCCGGTAACCCAAGCTGGCGGCCAATAATCCGTACCTCATCCTTGAAAAGGGTGTTGAGCGGTTCTACCACTTTCAGCTTCATAAAATCGGGCAGACCTCCAACATTGTGATGTGATTTGATGGTTGCAGAAGGCCCGTTTATCGAGACAGATTCAATCACATCGGGATAAATAGTTCCCTGCCCCAGCCATTTAACATCCTGAAGCAGATGAGCTTCTTCATCAAACACTTCGATAAAGGTGTTTCCGATGATCTTTCTTTTTTGTTCGGGCTCGCTCACTCCTTTCAACGCATTCAGAAAACGTGATTTGGCATCTACTCCTTTTACGTTCAATCCCAGATCGCGGTATGAATGGATCACTTTTTCAAATTCATTCTTACGCAGCAATCCGTTGTCAACAAAAATGCAATACAGATTTTTTCCGATGGCTTTATGTAATAACATGGCTGCAACCGATGAATCGACACCACCGCTCAGTCCGAGCACTACCTTGTTGCTGCCCAACTGTTCGCTGAGTTGCTTTACCTGTGTTTCGATAAATGAATCCGGTGTCCAGCTTTGCTCACAGCCGCAGATATCCACAACAAAGTTTTTGAGCAAAGTCATGCCTTCTGTGGAATGATACACTTCGGGATGGAACTGAATTCCATAAGTTTGTTCACCTTTAACCTGATAACCACCCACCTGCACATCATTGGTTGAGGCGATGATTTCGAAATCGGACGGCAGATTCAGTATGGTGTCGCCATGCGACATCCACACCTGACTGCCATGATGCATACTTTTGACCAGCATACAATCCTGATCAATAAAATTGAGCCTGGCACGACCATATTCGCGAATTTTGCTGGGTTCAACCAGTCCGCCATCGGCCTGTGCCAGGTATTGTGCGCCATAGCAAACCCCGAGTAAAGGTATTTTTCCACGGATGTCGGACAGATCCGGTACCGGAGCATCTTTATCACGCACCGAAAAAGGGCTTCCCGAAAGAATCACACCTTTGACATTGGCATCAAGGTTTGGGATTTTATTGAAAGGATGGATTTCACAATACACATTAAGTTCGCGTACTCTTCTGGCTATCAGCTGCGTGTATTGCGAACCAAAATCGAGAATCAGAATGCTTTCTTGCATATGGTTTGGGTGATATTATTCTGCAAATTAACTCAAAATGAAGCTATCAGTCAAGGATTGTTTTTCCATTTGGGCAGATTGCTAAAGAGCTAACGCAGAATAGCCGGTTTTCTGATAATTGATTTTGTTTTTAATTGGATAGAACGATTAATAGTCAGATTGAAGAAGTGTGAGTGTGAGTATTGAGCATACAGGGAAATCCCTCTATGCTCACTACTCTTGCTCTTGCTGTCTTGTGGATTATTTCAGACTCAGATTTTTTATCATCGAAAACAGCATTCTGGATAGCTCCTCAAAATCATTGTAAAACGTGATAAAAGTGTCTTGATCTATTGCTTGAATATCTTTCATGTAGTCAAAAATTGCTACACATTCGAAGACAGAACCACGGGCAATCACATAAAAGTTACGTTTATCAGCTTTCGAGTATCTTCCTGAGCCTTCTGCAATATTGAGCATGATGCTAAAACTTGCTCTCCTTAACTGATCATTTGTTGATCTGACTGTTTTTATTGATTTTAAAAACAAAAAAACCTTTTTATTAAGCTGTTTAGCTTTATGATAAACATCAAGTTTTTCAAAATCAAACATATGACAGATTGGCTATTTTTTATACTCAGGGATTGAAGAAGTGTGAGTGAGAGTAATGAGCAAGAGGGATTTCCTGTATGCTCACTACTCTTTCTCTTGCTGTGTTGTGGAGCTGCAGGGATTCGAACCCTGGTCCAAACAAGGAATCATTAAGCTTTCTACATGCTTATTCTGTGCTTAATTTTCGTTGGCTGCAAGGATACAGACTTCCTGAGCTGCCACTTAGCTTCTGTTTTTTCGGTTGGCAAGCGAAGCAATTGCAGACCTATCCTGAATTTGATTAGCACCCCGTGATCAGGCCGGAATCAGGCATGTCCACCTGCGGGATGTCTCGTCCCGTTGCCTTGCATCGGGATGAAGCAGTAATCTACTGAACTTCGATTACGCAGCGAGAGCGTAGTTAGTTTCGCCAATTGTGTTGTGCGATCAAGATTAGCGAGCGTCATCGCAAGGCTCGGCATGCTTACATAACCATTCATCTTGCTGTCAAAACCGATCAGCCCCAAATGATTATTTCCTCATTTCGCTCACAGAAACCGTGCCGAAAAAGGATTGCAAAGTTACATAATCTTTCTGTTGTTGTCAATTATTTAATGGGCGGGCATATTGTTTAACCGTTTGATCGTTGATCACCGATCCGCCAAGAATCACAAGTCGTTCAATGGCGTTATGCAGCTCGCGGATATTACCTGTCCATTTGTATTGCTGCATTTCAGTGATTGCATCATCGGTGATTTGAGGGAGAGCTTTACCCATCTTTTCGCAACTGAGTGCAACAAAGTGTTTTACCAACAGCGGGATGTCATCGGCTCTTTCGCGCAATGGTGGAACACGGATCAGGATTACGCTGATGCGGTGGTAGAGATCTTCACGAAACCGTCCCTTCTCAATCTCTTCTTTTAGGTTTTTGTTAGTGGCAGCGATGATCCTTACATCAACCGGAATCTCTTTTTCGCCTCCAACGCGTGTGATTTTGTTTTCCTGTAAAGCCCTCAGTACTTTGGCCTGAGCCGAGAGACTCATATCGCCGATCTCGTCCAAAAACAAAGTGCCACCATGTGCCAGCTCAAAATCGCCTTTACGCTGTTTGATGGCTGAGGTAAAAGCTCCTTTTTCGTGCCCAAACAACTGGCTTTCGATCAGTTCGGATGGAATGGCAGCGCAATTCACTTCTATGAAAGGAGCGTACGAACGCTGACTCAGCTCGTGCAGCTGGCGGGCAACAAGTTCTTTTCCCGTTCCGTTTTCGCCGGTAATGAGTACCCTGGCAGCAGTTGGAGCCACCTTTTGAATCATTTCTCGTATTTCTTCCATTGTGGCCGACCGGCCTACCATCTCATTTTGTTTGCTCACCGCTTTTTTTAATGCTTTGGTCTCGGTGATGAGCTTAGATTTGTCGAGCGCATTTTTGATGGTGATCAGCAGCCGGTTCAGATCGGGTGGCTTGGCGATATAGTCGTAAGCCCCTTTTTTGATGGCTTCGACGGCAGTTTCGATGGTGCCATGTCCCGAAATCATGATCACCGGGCAGTCAGTAATTTGCTTGATGGCTTCCAGGGTTTCGATGCCGTCCATCTCGGGCATTTTGATGTCGCATAAAATCGCATCAAACTCCTGCTCTTTGATTTTTAAAATTCCTTCCATACCTGTTTCGGCATCCTCTACCTGGTATTTCTCGTATTCCAGAATCTCTCGCAAAGTGCGTCGAATGCTTTGTTCGTCATCAATAATTAATATTCGGGGCATAATCCAGTGCTTTGCTGCGAAAATATTGATTTTTCCTGACTTGCAGGCAGTCTTCCAGAATAGATTTGTGTTTTTATGTTTAATTTTGATTCATAAATATAATTTATCATGATGCAAACAAAGATTTTGTGGGTTTTTATTTTTAGTTGCTTTTTAAGTCATGCCATACAAGCTCAATATCGGGTTAATAATCAGGATGATGAAGCACTCAAACATCCCTGGGCTGGTGGCCTGGATGCCTGTCAGTTTGGCCGTATGGACCTGGATGGAGACGGTAAACAGGATTTGTTGGTTTTTGACAGGAGGGGAAATCGTTTGCTTACCTATCTGAATAAGGGAATTCAGGCTGAGATCGATTATGAAATTGCACCACAATATGTCAGTTTTTTCCCTGATTTTGACGAATGGGTGATTTTTGTGGATTATGACGGTGATGGCTTTGAAGATATTTTCACTTATTCAAAAGGTTGGGCAGGCATCAAGGTTTATCGTCATTTGGGTACTTATCCTCCTGAATTTGAGTTGGTGGTGAGCCCCTATCTCACTTCTTTTCAGGGTGGTGGTTATGTAAATATCCTGGCTACCAATGCCGATTATCCTGCCCTGACAGATGTGGATGGGGATGGCGATCTGGATTTACTTAGTTTTTGGTCGTTGGGCACTTTTATCGAACTGCATACCAATCTTTCAATGGAGTTATACGGACATGCTGATTCCCTGGTTTACGAACGAACAGATTTTTGCTGGGGGAGGGTGGCCGAGAATGAAGAAACTAATGAGATGTATGTGGATACCTGTTTGTTTAACAGGGAAATCCTTGCCAGTGAGCGTACACTTCGGCACCGGGGTGCTACTTTTGGTGTGAAAGACCTCAACAACGACGGCCTGCCCGAGCTTTTGCTCGCCGATGTGGATTATCCGGGCATTACGATGTTTACCAATGGCGGAACTGTGGATCAGGCATTTATGATTCATCAGGATACGGCGTTTCCAGCTTAC
The DNA here is from genome assembly GCA_002440975.1 of Bacteroidales bacterium UBA6229. Taxonomy (GTDB): domain Bacteria; phylum Bacteroidota; class Bacteroidia; order Bacteroidales; family F082; genus UBA5536. Next base: position 3,549 of record DJWN01000045.1, on the reverse strand, counting down.
AGCACTCCTGTGAGGTTGTTTTCGATGCCTTTGCCTTATTTTACGGATGTGAATAACGACGGGCTGACAGATATGCTGGTTTCTCCTTTTGATCCCAACTACGAAGTGACTGAGAATGTTGATAATGTGTGGTTATACCTGAATGAAGGCACAGAAAATGAGCCTCACTTTGTGTTGTATCAAAAGGATTTTTTACAGGAGGAGATGCTGGATTTTGGTTCAGGAGCGTATCCTTTGCTGGCCGATCTGGATGGTGACGGCACAAAGGATCTGATCGTCGGAAACTATGGGAGCTATCAGTATTCGTGGTATGTGAATGGTACGCTCTTCTCGAGACAGCGGTCGCAGCTGAGTTTTTTCAAAGGAAGTTCAACAGAAGATACTGACATTTTTAAACTCGAAAATAATGATGTCGGTAACCTGCTTCCGATGAATCTTCGCGGATTTTATCCTGCGGCTGGAGACCTGAATGGGGATGACAGACCTGATTTATTAGTTGGTAATGAACAGGGAACCTTGATTTATTTACAGCAACAGGCAAATGGGATTTTTGTGGAAGCAGCCCAAAGCTTCCTGCAGATTGATGTAGGCAGTTATTCGACCCCCCAGCTATTCGACCTCGACAGGGATGGAATATTAGATATGATTATTGGTAAAAAAGACGGGAAGATCAGTTGTTATCAGGGTAGCGAGTCAAGCATCGGGCTTATTTTCAATTTGGTTACTGACTTTCTGGGCGAAGTAAATGTTACAGACTATGGCTTATCGTATGATGGATACAGCACCCCAAAGTTTTTCCGGACTGCGGATGACGAAACCATGCTGTTAACAGGATCGGAGCAAGGAAAATTGTATTTGTTTGAGGGAATCGATGGAAATCTTGAAGGCACTTTCCAGGCTTCAGACCGTTTTGAGGAGTTATTTGGTTTTTCGGCAGCGAAAAGCGACCGGGGTATGCGAACCTCAGTGGAAGTTCTTCCGCCAGATGAGGAAGGAAAACACGGATTGATTGTAGGAAACTACAGTGGCGGACTTGAGTTTTTTAATGGAACGGCTGAGGTATTGCCTGGATTTTCGTCTCCGGATTATGTTCAGGAATTAAAGTTAAGCCCAAATCCAGCAAACGAAAAGGTGTATGTTGAACTACCACCAAAATTTGAGAAACATCTCAGCCTCGAGGTATTTTCTTTGTCGGGAAAATTAGTAAAGCAGCTCCAACTGACCTCATCTACAAAAGCATTTGAATTGGATATTTCAGGTTTTAAGCCCGGCGTTTATCTGCTGCGAATGAAACATTCTCAGGCTGTGTTGTATGGTAGATTCATCAAACAGTAGCATCATTTGAATTTCTTCATTCCTGTGCCAAAGCTTATTCACGAAGCCCTGGTTTTTGGATTTGATGTACTTTTGTAGAAAAAAGTAAATGATCACATTCGAACAAGCCCTTGATCAGGTAACGAAGGCTAGTCCAACACTAGGTAAGGAAAAAATCCCACTATTAGAAAGCCTTGGCAGGGTGTTGGCTCAAAATGTTTCGAGCGATATCCATATGCCTCCTTTTGATAAAGCTGCTGTGGATGGTTTTGCCTGTCGCAGAGCCGATCTCGAAAAACCTTTAGAGATCGTTGAAACAATCGCTGCCGGTAAGGTTCCGCAAAAGATCATTATGGAGGGTAAATGTGCAAAAATTATGACAGGTGCTATGTTGCCCGAAGGTGCTGATTGCGTGGTGATGGTGGAAGAAACCCGACTTTTGCAAGATGGAAAGGTTAAAGTCCTGAATCAGAAAACTAAAAATAATATTGCTTATAAAGCCGAAGACATCAAATCAGGTGAAGTTGTGCTGCAATCCAATACCCTTATTGCACCACAGCATCAGGCCGTGATGGCTGCTGTGGGTGCTACTGAAATAATGGTTTACCAGAAAGCACGTGTCACAGTTTTTAGTACTGGCGACGAATTGGTTGAACCCGAACAACAACCCGAACAAGGCAAAATCCGCAACAGCAACGGGATACAGCTGGTCAATCAGGCCGGTCGCATAGGTTGCGAAGTACGTTATGGTGGTATTATTCCTGACACCGCTGAGGATTCGGAACGTATGATTCGCGAAGCCTACGCATGGTCGGATGTGATTTTGCTCTCGGGAGGTATTTCGATGGGTGATTTCGACTTCATCCCTGCGGTATTGCAAAAGCTGCAGTTTGATATCAGGTTTCAGACCATTGCAGTGCAACCCGGCAAACCCACAGTTTTTGGACGATCGGGAAATAAATTTGTGATGGCCTTACCAGGTAATCCCATTTCATCATTCAATATTTTTGAACTGCTGGCCAAGCCGATGATTTACCGCTTGATGGGCTTTGCCTACACTGCCAAACGTTTTAAATTTCCGCTGGCAGTGGATTACAAACGCAAGCGTTCGGCGCGACTGGCTTTTATTCCGGCAATTTTGGATGATGATGGGGTGAATCCGGTAGGTTATCATGGTTCGGCACATATCAATGCGCTTTCGGCTGCCAATGTGATTTTTGAAGTTCCCATCGGGGCAACAGAAATGCAAAAAGGAGATAAAGTTCATGTACGATTCATATAACCGTAAAATTACTTATCTGCGGATTTCGGTTACTGACCGCTGTAACCTGCGTTGCCGCTACTGTATGCCCGAAGAAGGTGTGAAACCGCTTCCACACGAGCAGATTCTGAGTTTTGAAGAGATATTGGAAGTAGCAGGTTTTGCTGTGGCTCATGGGGTAAGCAAAATACGCATCACGGGCGGAGAACCCTTGGTGCGCAAAGGAATTGTGGACTTGGTGGCACAGCTTGCCAAGCTGCCCGGCCTCAAGGATTTCGGCATGACAACCAATGGTATTTTGTTGCCGAAATTTGCTCAGCAACTGGCCGAAGCCGGTTTGAAACGTGTGAATATCAGCCTGGACACTGTTGACCCCGAAAAATTTAGATGGATCACACGCCTCGGCAATGTTGAAGATGTTTTTAATGGAATTGAAGCTGCGCAGAAAGCTGGTTTAACACCCATCAAGCTTAATTGCGTAATCAAAAACAATCATGACGAACCAGATGCTCAAGCTGTTAAAGCCTTCGCCGATGCCAATGGTTTGCAAGTACGTTTTATCAAAGAAATGAATCTTGAAACGGGTCAGTTTTCCGTTGTCGAAGGCGGCGATGGTGGCCATTGTGCCAGCTGCAACCGCATAAGGCTCACTGCCAATGGCGACCTGAAGCCTTGCCTTTTTACTGATTTGAGCTATAATGTGCGTGAGCTTGGCGTGGAAAAGGCCTACCGAATGGCCATCCAAAACAAACCCGCTTGTGGTTCGATTAATCACCTGAATCAGTTTAGTAATATTGGGGGATGAGGGATCAAAGATTTAAGATTCAAGATTTGACTATTTGAAGATTCAAGATTTGACTATTTGAAGATTTGAAGATTTGAGGAATTGAGGATCTGTTGCTTAAGTCAATACGAGCCAAAAACTAAAAGCCAAAAGCAAACAGCTATTTTAAGGTTGTCGTTGTTTTCGTTGT
>DJWN01000002.1 GCA_002440975.1 Bacteroidales bacterium UBA6229 | reverse complement strand
AACCTGAAAGCCATTCAGCAGCATACTCAAAATATGTATGAAGCCGGACTGGCCGAACAAACGGATGTCGATCAAATCAGTATCAGCGTTTCGCAGCTCGAGAATCAACATAAATCCATGGATCGAAATATCAGGTTGAGCTACAATATGTTAAGATACCAGATGGGCGTAAACTTCGATCAGCAAATTGAACTTACAAGTTCGATGGATCAAATCCTGGACGAGCTGATAGCAACAAGCTCACTTACTCAGGAATTCAATATCAACAATAATGTCAGTTTTCAACTGATTGAAACCCAGCGCAATCTTCAGAAAAAAATGGTTGATATGGAGAAGTGGGCTTATGCCCCTACCCTGGTTGGCTTTTATAGTTATACAAAAAAGATAAAAACCTCGGGCTTCGATATCAGTCCGAACAATGCTGCCGGGTTGAACCTGAATATTCCAATTTTTTCAAGTGGCATTCGCAAGGCTAATTTAAGCAAAGCCAAAATAGAACTTGATAAAGTTGAACGTTCAAAAGATATGGTTGAAGAACAACTAATGCTGCAAAACAATCAGTTACGAACCGACTTCACGAATGCTTTCGAAAATTATCAAACCCAGCGCGACAATGTAACCGTTGCCAAAAGGGTGCTCGAAAGCATGCAGCACAAATACCGGCAGGGTCTTATCTCTAGTCTCGACCTCACACAAACCAACACCAGTTTTCTGGAAGCCGAAAGTAATTACCTGAATGCGGCGATCGAACTGATGCAGGCGAATCTAAAACTGAAAAAATTATATAATCAATTATAAGTTTAAGTAAAAAATTTATGAAAACATTAAAAATCACAACTTTGGTGATAGGGTTGTCAATCGCATTTTCGGCCTGTAACTCTGAAGCCCAACGCCCTGAAGCGGAAGCCAAATCGGCCCGGCCTGTAAAAACAATCACACTTGAAAAAACTGTTATACAGCGAACATCCAATTATACAAGCACTTTAATACCATTCCAAGAGGTCAATGCCGCTCCTGCCCAGCCAGGCAGGATAGATAAGATTTATATTGAAGTGGGCGATCGTGTGATAAAAGGTCAGGTACTGGTCGAGATGGATCGCACACAACTAACACAAGCCATGTTGCAGTTGGAAGATGCTAAAGTAAATTTCCAGCGCATGGAAACCCTGCTTAAGCAAAACAGCATCTCGCAACAACAGTACGACCAGGCTAAAATGGCCGCTGATCTTGCCAGCTCAAACGTGAAATTCCTTAAAGAAAACACCACCCTGCTTGCGCCTTTCAGTGGTATTATCACAGCTAAATATTACGAAGATGGCGAGGTGTATTCAGGAGCTCCCAACACAGCATCAGGCAAAGCTGCCATTGTCAATCTTCAGCAAATATCGAACCTGAAAGCCGTTGTGCATATTTCGGAAAGCTATTTTCCTGCCATTAAACTGGGCATGGATGCCACTTTTACGACTGATATCTATCCGGGTAAGGTTTATAAAGGAAGTGTTTATCGCATTTACCCTACTATCAACGAAGCAACCCGTACTTTTAAGGTCGAGATAAAGATTGATAATCCCAATGAGGAGCTACGTCCGGGAATGTTCACCCGCCTGGAAATACAGCTCGAAGAGATAGAATCGCTTGTTGTGCCTGCCATCGCGATAGTAAAACAGGAAGGAACCAACAATCGCTTTATCTATGTGTATGACCAGGGCAAAGCAAAACAGATAGAGGTTGAAATCGGGAAGCGTATCAACGACAAAGTTGAGGTGATCTCATCCGAAATCAGCGAAGGCATGCAGCTAATTATTGCCGGACAAGCACGTCTGATGGCCGGCGATTCTGTAACCTTGATGGAATAAACCAAGCTACTAATTTTAAAAGACATTCTACATGAGTATCTATGGCAGTTCAGTAAAAAAACCCATCACTACCTTGATGATTTTCATCGCAGTGATTGTGTTTGGCCTGTATTCTGTATCACGACTTCCGGTTGACCTTTATCCTGAGATTGAATTTCCTGCAATAACCGTGCTCACAACCTATCCGGGTGCCAGCGCACAGGATATCGAAATCAATGTAACAGAGCCGATTGAAGATGCATTGAATACAGTTGACGACTTAAAAGAAATTACTTCAACTTCAAGAGATAATCTTTCGATAGTAACATTGGAATTTGAATTTGAAACTGACCTCAGCGAAGCCGCAAACAATATACGCGATGCCATTTCAACCGTATCACGTACACTGCCTGATGAGGTGGACGATCCGGTTATCTTTAAGTTTAACACCAGCATGTTCCCTATTCAGATGTTTGCCATCACTGCTGATGAAAGCTACGAAGGGCTGGAAAAGATTCTGGAAGAGAAATTAATCAATCCACTCAACCGGGTGGATGGTATTGGTTCGATCCGGGTGATCGGTGCTCCAAAGCGTGAAGTGGCAATCGAACTGGATCCGCACCGATTGGAAGCCTACAATATGACCGTGGAACAAATTGGCGGTATCCTGGCAGCAGAAAACATGAACCTGCCAACCGGAAATATCGAAATGGGCATGATTGATTATCCTTTGCGGGTGGAAGGCGAATTTAAATCATCCGATTTTATCAGGGATATCGTCATTGGAAACATCAATGGTCAGGCCATATACCTGAAAGATGTGGCTACAGTTCGCGATTCAATCCGGGATATGAGCATGGATGAAAAGATCAACGGCAAGAATGGCGTACGCATGATGGTGATGAAACAGTCGGGAGCCAACACAGTGAACATTTCAAAGGAGTTGAACAAACGCATGGAAGTGCTCAAAAAAAGCCTCCCTTCGGATGTTGAAATCTCCGTAATTTTCGACTCCAGCGAGTTCATCAGCGGTTCTATCAACAACCTTTCAACCACCCTGATGTATGCCTTGATATTCGTTGTGTTAGTTGTGTTGTTTTTCCTGGGTCGCTGGAGGGCAACTTTCATCATCGTACTCACGATCCCCATCTCGCTTATCGTGGCTTTTATTTACCTGCAAATATCTGGCAACTCGATCAATATCATCTCACTTTCTGCTCTATCAATTGCCATCGGGATGGTGGTGGATGATGCCATTGTGGTGCTCGAAAACATAACAAAACACATCGAACGGGGTAGCAGTCCGCGCGAAGCCGCCATCTATGCCACAAACGAAGTTTGGCTCGCTGTGATCGTTACCACGCTTACTGTAGTAGCGGTTTTCTTCCCAATGACCATGATCACCGGTTTGACCGGCGTAATGTTTCGTCAGCTGGGCTGGATCGTAACCATTACGGTAACCACATCAACGCTGGTGGCCATCACACTCACACCTATGTTGAGCTCAAAACTGCTCAGGCTGAAAACCAGAAAGAAAACTCCTGGTCGTTTTAGCTACGACAGAATAATTCTACCCTGGCTCGATAAGCTGGATAACTTCTATGAAAATACCCTCCGCTGGAGTTTGTATCATAAAAAAGTTATTATACTGGGTTCGCTGGGAATTTTTGTTCTTTCAATTTTGCTTGCCACAAACCTGCAATCGGAGTTTATGCCACAATCTGATGAAGGACGTTTTACGATAGCTGTCGAACTAAAATCCGGAACCCGCGTGGATCAGTCCATAGAAATAGCCCGAAAGGTGGATCAGATATTATGGGACAAATTTCCGGAAATAGATTTGGTCGCAACATCTGCCGGAGCCGACGATCAGGGTGGTTTTATGTCGATGTTTATGGCAACAGGATCCAATGTTATTAACTACAATGTTCGGCTGATTGACCAGAAAGAACGTGAGCGATCGGTATGGGATATAGAAGAAGCTGTGCGAACAGAGCTTTCTCAAATTCCGGAAATCATTGAATATACCGTTCAAAGCGGGAGCTCCGGCATGATGGGCGGCAATAATGTTGATGTTGAAATTTATGGATACGACATTAATATGACTACAGGACTGGCGAACCAACTGGCCGACAGCATCAGAACCATTGCAGGAGCCAGAGAGGTTTCGATAAGCCGCGAAGATGAGAAACCTGAACTGCGCGTGGAGCTGGATCGTGAAAAACTGGCTGCCAACGGATTGAACACGGCTTCGGTAAGTACTGCCCTTTACAATCGAATCGAAGGTCTTACTGCAACAAAATACCGCGAATCAGGTGAAGAATATGATATCGTCATCCGGTTTAAAGAGGAATTCAGAAATTCGATCCAGGATTTAGAGAATATCTCATTACAAAATTCTTATGGCCAATTCATCAGGCTGGGCGAGATAGGCGAAGTGGTTGAATATTACTCACCACCCAATATCGAGCGCAAACGTCGCGAACGCCTGGTAAAAGTGTCAGCAACTCCTTATAAAATAAGCCTCGGTGTGCTGGCTGAACAGATTCAGCAAAAGATAAATCAGATCGAACTACCGCGTGAAGTGATGGTTGAAGTAGGTGGTGCCTACGAAGATCAACAGGAAGGTTTTATGGATTTGGGATTACTGCTCATGCTTTCGTTGGTTTTGGTTTATCTGGTGATGGCCTCACAGTTCGAATCGCTTAAAATGCCCTTCATCATCATGTTTTCCATTCCGTTTGCATTCTCGGGCGTTATTTTCGCACTCTTCATTACAAACACCACCCTGAGTATTATTGCCGGATTGGGGGCTGTGATGCTGATTGGTATTGTGGTAAAAAATGCCATCGTGTTGGTTGACTATATCAATCTGATGCGCGACCGGGGCTTTGAGCTGGATGAAGCCATCACCCAGTCGGGCAGATCAAGGCTGCGACCTGTGTTGATGACAGCCTTTACAACCATACTTGGGATGCTGCCACTGGCTTTGAGCACTGGTGATGGTTCAGAAATATGGAGCCCTATGGGAATTTCCGTGATCGGCGGTTTGATTGCTTCTACTGTAATTACTATGGTTATCGTTCCGGTTATTTACAAAATGTTTGCTACGCGCGGTGAGCGTGATAAACAAAAACAGGTACGTGCTCAGTTTTCATTTTTAAATGAATAGTACGCCTCAATCAAACAAAAATATAAAGACCATGAAAGCAATATTTATAGTTTATAATCAAGCACATACCGAAAAAGTTGAGTTTATTTTAGACACCCTCGAAATCAGGGGTTTTACCCAATGGGGTGCTGTAATGGGACGAGGATCGGTAGGGGGTGAACCCAGAATGGGCACACACACCTGGCCCGAGCAAAACAGTGCGATGATGCTTGTTGTGGAAGAGGAAAAGGTGAAAGCTGTGCTGGAAGCCATTGAAAAACTCGATGCCATCAACAAAGAAGTGGGCGTGAGAGCCTTTGTTTGGAACATTGAGCAAACGGTGTAGGCCGTCTGCACAAATAATTAATGATCACCAGCCTGTTTTATTTAAAACAAGCTGGTGTTTTTTTGTACTTTCAATGCCTCCAAATCAGCTATCTTTGAATCATGAAAAATCAACGAAAGGCTACACTTTTTGCTCTGATCACAGTGCTTTTCTGGTCCACCATGAGTTCGGCTTTTAAGTTGAGCCTTAATTGGTTTTCGTACGATTGGTTGTTGTTCTGGGCAGTGGGTTTTGGATGGCTGGGATTAATCCTGCTGTCAATTTTTCAGGGAAAATTAAGGCTGGTTTTTCCAACCGAACGACGATATTGGCTAAAATCGGCACTACTGGGACTGCTGAATCCTTTTGGTTACTACTTGGTTCTGTTTAAAGCTTATGAACTTTTGCTGGCTCAGGAAGCCGGTGTATTAAATTACAGCTGGCCGGTGATCCTGACCTTGCTTTCTGTCCCCTTACTGGGGCAAAAGATTAGCTTTAAGGCATTTATTGCAATTATGATAAGTTTTTCGGGCTTGTGGGTAATCAGTACCAAAGGTGCTGTTTTTTCACTTGAATTCAGTTCTCCGACGGGTGTGATGCTTGCCATCGGAAGTGCATTTTTGTGGGCTTTATACTGGATTATAAACCTGCACGACAAACGCGATGCCGTTCCTAAAATCACCTTGAATATGAGTTTTGGACTGCTTTATATGGTAATTTATTTTATCCTTCTCAACCGCTGGCAGCCACTTAATATGCAAGGAATATCCGGTGCTGCTTACATTGGACTGTTTGAGATGGGTTTTACTTTTGTGCTGTGGATGAAAGCTTTACACTATGCCGAAAATACAGCCAAAGTGAGCAACCTGATCTTTTTATCTCCTTTCATCGCACTTTTCTTTATCCGTTTCTTTGTGGGCGAAACAATTTCAATCAGTACCATTGTTGGCCTGGCACTCATCGTCAGTGGAATCGTTCTTCAGGAAAAAAAGCTTAAATTAAAACAAAATAAAGCCTGACTTTGATAGGTGTACCCAGGCAGTTGATGTATGATCTGCAAGTTTAAATGATCCCCATATCTTTCATCAGCCAGGTGGCATTGCGATTGACGGCAACTCCTTTGCGGATGGTATAGTCAAAGCTAAGCTTGCCATCAATTATTTTACTTTCGAAGCAATAATTGACAAGCTTTCTGTCCAGCTCATTTTCTAATTCACTCAATTTCAAATCATGAGAAGCAATAACAGTTAAGGAATCCAATTTTGCAAGTCGCTTAAGCAATTCATACGAACCCGTGTACTTGTCATCCGAATTGGTTCCTCTCAGGATTTCATCCAGCAGAATAAGGCTAAAATGGTGGCGTGCCTGTTCCAAAATGTTTTTCAACTGCTGCAACTCGTTCATAAACAAAGATGTATGTTCAGCCAGGCTATCCGATTGCCGCAATGAACTCAAAAGCAACAAGGGCTTCCAAACGAAGGATTTTGCCATCACCGGAGCCCCAAATTGAGCTAATAACACATTCACACCCAGTGTTCTGAGCCAGGTACTTTTGCCCGACATATTACTTCCTGTTACTAAAACTATCCTTGGATCAAGCTTCAGATGTGTATCATTCTTAATACATTCGTTTATAGGAAGTAGTGGGTGTCCTAAAGCTTCTGCCTTCAATTCCTTCTCCTCAGTAAGTTCCGGCCAGCAATAGTCAGGATGATTAAAAGTAAAAGCAGAAAGGCTCATCAACATTTCGTATCTTCCTACAGTAGTAATCCAGTGTGGTATCTGGCTATAGTTGATCGCGCGCCACCTTTCGTAGCGCAGAGCCAAATGAAAATCATGCGCCAAAAACAAGTTGGAAAGCACATACAACAGCAGGTTTGAACGACGGTCGAATTGCGCACTTATTTTTGCAAGTTCTTTAAATCTATCGGAGGCAATACCGGCTTCTGATTGCATTTCATGTAATAATTCTGACTGTAATGTCAGCTTTGAAAAATCCTGTAAAACGACAGCCCATGAACTGAATTTCTTTCGCAAGCCATCGAGTTCGCTGCCCAACAAAACCATTTTGCTACTTTGCGAAAACAAGATCATCAAAGCGATTACTGCAATAAAAGAAAAAGCTGAATAACCAAAACCTGATAAGCCGGCAATCAGGCTCAAGAACACAATAAGTGGCAAACCATATGCCAGAATTTTAATGCTCTTTTCTTTGAAAAGCTGCACCAAACTTGTATTTCTCATCCCCTTCAGGTCAGGAAATTTTTCGGAAACAGTCAATTGAAGTGCTGTCTGCATTTCGATCCGGAATTCAGGAAATGCAGACAATTCACGCACTGCATCCTGCATCATCCTGATTTTAGAAGGTTCGCGTAAACTGTTCATTAATCCATGCGCCAGTAACTCCTCTCCCACTGGCGTGCTGCAACGGTTGAGCTGCTGAAAAAGCGAGTGCTCGCCAAAAAGATCCAGATCATCAGCAAACGGTAGCCTGGACCTGAAATGAAGGCCATTACTGTAAATGACATCCTGTTTTTCGTTGGTGCCAAGTTCATGTTGTAGCACCTTTGACTTTGATCGCATTCTCATCAACTGCTTACCTGTGTTTATATGCTTGATAGTGAAATAAATAAATGATATAAACAAGATAATTGAAAGCAACAATAAATATAGTTTTCCATTCCCGGTATAAAAGCCAAAGCTCAGTAATGACAAGAGAAAACTAATCAGCCTGAACCAGGAAAGCCTGGCTAAAAAATGACTTTTACTTTGAATAGCAGTGTTTACTTGCTGTATTTGAGAGGAATACCATTTTCCGGGATTTTGCTTCATTATTTGTTGCGCTGTATTTTAGATCAATAATTAAGCCGATTGTTCTGCTATACAGTTTAAAGTCTCAAAACAATTAGCCTTTTTTCTGATGCAAAGGTACGTGGCTTTCCTTATTTTTGTAGCTATTTACCAACAAACAAAAGGAAAAACCTGATCCTCATGGAATTGAACCTGATAAATGGATCGCCCTGCCGCCGCATTGTCAGAGCTGCGATGCCCTGAGCTTTCCGAAAGGAGCCTGTCGAAATGCGGTGTATTGAGCTTGCGTTGCGCTGAGCCAGCCGAAGTGTCGAGATACGTTGCAGTGAGCCTGTCGAATTGTCGTTCAACCGGGAGATCATGCCGGGTCGTGCCGACCACATGAACCCCTAATTACTACCGCAAGTGATTTTATCTTTTTGTCAAAAGGTTAAATAATTTTGTATTTACATAATAGTTTCCAGTTCCAATTCTTTCTTTCTTTAAAATCCCGTCCTCAGCAAGTTTATTCAAATAATTAGCAGCTGTAATTCTTGAAACATTTAAGTCGTTGACAATGAATTCAATTTTTGTGTAAGGATGTTTAAAAAGGTTATTTAACAAGTCTTGACTATAAAATTTATAATTGTCCCGAAGATTATGTTTGTATTCCATCATTAATTCTTTAATTTTGATAATTAAATCAATTGTTTCACGTGCAGTTTCTTCAACTCCTTTTATCATAAAAATTACCCAATCCTCCCACAAATTCTCATTCCTAACATTTTGTAAATATTTGTAGTAGTCAGATTTATGTTTGATGATATAATTACTTAAATATAGAATCGGCAAGGTTTGCAATTTTTCCAGAATCAGGTAAAGAATATTTATAATCCTGCCTGTTCTGCCATTTCCGTCGTAAAATGGGTGAATACTCTCAAACTGAAAGTGAATTATTGCCATTTTAATCAAAGGGTCACAATTTTGAATCTCTGAATCATTAATGTATCGTTCAAGATTTGTCATTAGTTTTATTATTTCATCATAATCTTGAGGTGGAGTGTAAATGGCCTCTCCAGTCGCGGCATTTTTTAATGCAGTTCCAGGTAGTTTTCTAAATCCAGCTTTATTATCTTCCAGGATTTCTTGAATTTGTAGAATGCTTTTATTTGTCAGTAATCCAGTTTTGGTAATTAACTCAAATCCTTTTTTAAGTGCTGAAATATAGTTTTGGACTTCTTTAGCTTGCAATGGTTTAAATGCATCAAGATTTAATTCTGATTTATATAAATCATCATGTGTCGTAATTATATTCTCAATCGCCGAACTGTCTTTTGCTTCCTGTAATCCAAGTGTATTAATTAGGATGTTTTGGTTAGGGATTGTCGATGCAATTCCTTTAAGCTCTGCCAATGCAGCATGTGCAGAAGGTAATGCTTTTAATACTCTTTTTGTTTCTAAATCAATATTTAGTGGCAGTTCTACCAATCCCCATGTATCCATATGTAAAGTATTTTTAAAAATCTATACAAAGATAACGTCTTTTGTAAAGAAAACGCTAAATTCTTTACATTTAATAATGTACTATGTATAAAAAATCATTGTTGTCCGGTAAAAATATTATGTCGTCCCGTACGTACGGGACGGCATAATTAAAGCGATTGAGCGTTCTTACGTTATTTTTACCGGACAACAGTGATAAAAAATCTATAAATAGTGCCACTAAGAAAACACACCAAATTCAATTTCGGGACTTTAAACTATGCTAAAAAATCTTTTGGCGCAAAGTTTTTTTGGTCTATTTTAGTAATTTCTTGGACTAAATTTTAAAAAATATATTGACATTAGCTTGATATGCAACATATTATGATTTTTTGTACAGATCAAGACATAGTTTTCCCACTATGACCTTGTCAAATCGCTATAACTATATGATTAACAATCTATTAAGCCGCTTTTAGCAATACGGGCTTTGCTTTTAGCTGTGCCCTTTGAGCCTCAAGTATGGCTCTGCCGATTTTTTTTAGGTTGTAGGCACACACACCCAGTCCAATATAGGTTTTGTAATGGTGGTAGCCCCGATCAGGACACTTGTCTAATCCTCTATGTTCCAATTCGTTTATGTTTGATTCGATGGCACTGTGCTTGTTTTTTAGCCTCTTGAACACTGTGGCTTGTTCTTGCTCGGTTTCTTGCTGGCTTCGTTTGCCAAGCTTTGGCATGATAACGTGTGGTATTTCTAACGACAAGATTGCTTTGTTGTCTTTGTTCCAAAATCCTTTGTCAAAACTCCAGGAATCGATAACCCATTTCCTTAACAACCTGTCAGCCAAGCCTAATACAACATCCCTGTCTTGTTCGTGATCCATAACCTGATAATCCAAGATCAGGTGATATTGATCTGTGGTTATCCCCAGTTTTTTCCCCAGTTCAACATTTGGCGACAACTTGCCTTTGTTCACCCACTCGGTGTAGTGCTCGAAAACTGAAAATAGTTTCTCGTGGTGAGGTATCTGTTCCCCATTTAACACCCTGCGTTCCAAAAGACCCACGTGTTTCTTCATCAGAGACATAAATTCCTCCAGCACTAAGTGCACTGATAGGTCTTTTGTGTCGTTCATGGGCAACTTTGGAACTTCATTTTGAAGTTTGTCGAAGAGTGTTCTCGTTTTTGTAAGATAGGCTATAGCTGCATTTTTTACCCGGTGCTCCTTGTTCTTCCCCCCAGAACTGTTCACTTTGCCAAATTCGCGCATCAACCCTTTGAGCTCACTGCGCCAGTTGCCTATTTTTCGCCATCCTTGAATGTGCTCGTATTTGGCAAGAAATTTAACTACCAAATCAAGGCATTTGAGTAAACAGTCCCATAATAAATTATAGTCAGTGGGGAAATGTACATTGCTCTCAACTACAAAACTATCTGTTTTTAAGCGCAATGCAACCGCCTCTTTTTTTTAAACACTTCGTGCCCAAAACCAACTATCACTTCATTGAGTTGACGTACTGCTTGGTCATCAAGCCAGGTAAGGTTGTCGTAAATGTTTTGATAATCAAACTCTTTATACCCATAACCAGATTCTTTTTCTACCCCCATTATTTTACGCACAATCCTGTCATTATTGGCCATGTGGCATAGCCGGTCATAACTGGCATTCATGCAAAGGCGCAACTGTGCAAGCACAAATATGTGCCACAAGTCCATGCCGGGACGACCTGTTTGCTTTTTGCCTGTATTAAGTTTGGATTCCAGTATTTCAAATATCTGCTCGTTGTAGGTGGGCGTGAGAAATATTTTTTGTAATGCGGCCATCAGTTCGTCAATGGCATCGCGGCTCTTTAGCCTTATTTGCACATCTTCAATTAGAATCTGTCCAAGTGAAATTTGTTGCTCGAACCTTTTTCTCATCAATGAATCTTTTTTGACTTATGACGAAAAAAAACGCCATAAACCAGTTAATCATGTAAATATCTGAAAATTACACTAATCATCTATAAATTATCCCAAAAAGATTCAAGAAAGTTATTAACAGTATGTTGCTGGATGTTAGTTAAATGAAGGTTTTCTTAGAGGTACTAAATATATGCATAAGGCTATTTTCTGTGGTTGCATTGGCGGTAACGCAAGTCCGTTCACTTTGATGTTTTCACCTACCCAAAATGCAACAAAGGCAGGATGATGGAGCTTGAGCTGCTGCCGCGGATACGATCGCCGGGTTGGATAACAAGGATACTGCAAGCAAAATGCACCCATAAATAATTGTTCCAACTTAAACTGTCATTTAATGACGGATGGCCTGGCTATTGGCCGGCACTGAAAATAAATGCATTAAGCTATAAAAAAGAACACCAAAACTGCCACTGAAAACACAGAAAAACCCTAAAAAAGCCAAAGAACCTTCCAATTGCTTTATCACTCGTTTGCCGTCTCACATTCCGCTCTCCTATTTTGACCCTATGCAATTTCCATAATATCAAGCTTCGGTTGGGGGATTATAGTTCAACCGGGAGTTCATGCTGGGCACTTCGTGCCACATGATCTCCTAATTATTAGGCAACGTTAATTGTTCTTTTTTCTTATCTATAATCGTAAATATTATCATTAGTATAGTAGCAATTAATGCCATTACAGAACCAAAATAAAATGGTGCATTTGAATTGACCTTATCATAAAGTAATCCTGCAATTAAACTCGCAGGTAATAGGGTAATCCCAAGTACAGCATGATAAATTCCAAATCCTGTCCCATTCAAATCTTTGCTGACAATATCGGAAATCATTGCTTTCTGACTACCATCAGTCAAAGCACTATAAAATCCATACAACATAAACAAGAAAATAAAAATATTTATACTATTATATCTACCAAAAAAATAATAAACAATCGCATATACTAAGAAACCGAGAATAATCAATTTTTCACGACCAATTCTATCCGATAATTTTCCAATCGGGATAGCAAGCAATACTGATACTGCATTAAATATCATGTACATAAAAGGGATGTATGATTTATCTATGCCTGTTTCGCTTGTTTTTACAAGCAACAAAGCATCGGCTGAATTGCCAAGTGTAAACACAAAAATTATAATAAGAAAGAAATAGAACTTTTTTGGTAATTGTTTTAAAGAAATCTTATTGGTGGCTTCTTTTTTTTCTGCTTTTGCTTCTTTTATGAAAACAATAATCGTTAAAACACCAAGAATTGCAGGAATAGTAGCCAGTAAAAATATGTAAGAATAATTTAAAGGGAAAATAGATAACAATAAGAATGCAATCAAAGGACCAACAATAGCTCCGCTATTATCCATTGCTTTCTGAAAACCAAAAGTTTTACCTGCTTCATTTTTTTTAATTGAGCCACTTATAAGGCTATCTCGTGGTGCTGCTCTTAAACCTTTTCCAATGCGTTCGAAAAACCGAAAAAATAAAATCTGAATTGGTATTCTTGCTAGTGCATATAAGGGAGTTATAATGGCAGTAATACCATATCCAATAATCATGAATGGTTTGTTTTTCCCAATCTTATCGCTCCAGTATCCAGAAATAGCCTTTAATAAAGATGCTGTACTCTCAGCAATCCCTTCAATTAAAGATATAGTTGTTTTGGATGCTCCTATCGATAACAAAAATAGGGGCATAACACTATATACCATTTTGGTAGATGTGTCTGTGAAAAAACTTGTTAGTCCTGTGAAAAAGGCATTTTTTTCTAATCCAAATATTTTTTCCTTTCCATTCATTATTTTTGTCGTTCCACAGCGTTTTTTTTAATGTTGCCTAACGGCAGTCCGTCTAAAAACTTCTTTCAATTCTCATTTTACGTCAATTTTACCCTGCTAAATTAACAAATACTCCCGTTGTAAAGAAGGCAAATTTTCAAGCAGAATTTGGGAGTGATTTTTTTGTGTTCGCCAAAAAAGCTCCAATGAAGTCCAAATGGATAACAAAAACGCGAAAAAGGAAACAACAAAACGCCTAAAACCTTCTTTTCCAATGATATTCAGAA
>DJWN01000107.1:8035-61732 GCA_002440975.1 Bacteroidales bacterium UBA6229 | reverse complement strand
GTCGGTTTGATTTACCTGTAAATTTCTTATGCTGTGCATCTTCCATAATCTTCAGGTCGAAAAGTACCAGATCGGTTTTGGATATAACTTCTTGAAATACAGATTCAGGAGCATATCCGGAAGTATCCACTGCGGTGTGAATATCAAGTTGATGGGCAGCATCAAGTAAGGCCATCACAAAATCTGCCTGCATCAGTGGTTCGCCGCCGCTTAAGGTGATTCCTCCACCAGATTCTTCATAAAAAAGCCTGTCGGCTTCTGCTTTGCTAATCGCTTGATTTAATGTAATAATTTCTCCAACTTGTTTGACATAAGGTACTGACGACTGACCC
Organism: Bacteroidales bacterium UBA6229; assembly: GCA_002440975.1. Lineage (GTDB taxonomy): Bacteria > Bacteroidota > Bacteroidia > Bacteroidales > F082 > UBA5536. The sequence goes on along the minus strand of DJWN01000107.1, from coordinate 61,400 downwards.
ATTTTGTGTGTGCAGGCTACCTTCTGAATACCAGGATAATGACTCTCCGGATTATGACACCAGATGCAACGTAAAGGACAGGCTTTAAAGAAAAATGTTGTACGAATTCCTGGACCATCGTGTACCGAAAAACTTCGAATATCAAAAATTATGGCTTTCATGAAATACAGATTGATCAATGTTTGGATTAGTTAGATTTACCAAACAATCAGCAAAGCCAGCAGGCAAAGAGGCCTTTGCCGTTGTTGTGATACAGATCAGTTTTTTTAAAACTGCACATGATCATTAAATTCAATCTGTTAAGCAAGCGAAGATATAAAAAAAGAAGGATGTAAAAACAAATTTATCTTTCACCAGATAAATGAAATCTATTTCGATTTCTCAAAAACCGTAACGATCTCTCCCAGCGGAGTATCTGACTTTATTGTTATTGCTCCATCCTGGTATGTTCCCAACTCATGCATTATGAGATCATTTTCAAAATTGTAACTGATCACTCCATTTTCGTCCAGCATCCACTTGGCGCGATGGGTGTTGTGATTGTCAATTATACTCAAAGTGCTGTCGCTGGTAAACTTCAAAATGGTTTTCTTTTCTCGTTCAGCCACCTGATTTACTGTCGTAGGATCCGCTTTTTGTTCATCAAAATCAATCTGAACGTCCGTAACTTTCCAGGTTCCAACCAGTTTTGATTCCGGTGTTGATGAACAGGACCATAAAACAAATACAAACAAGGCTAAAACAAATCGGCTAAACAGTGCAACTACTTTCATAAATCAAAAGTTTATCTTCATTGGTAAAAAACGCATACTCTCCATTGGTGTTGAAAAGCCTCGCAAAAGTAACACAAAGACAGATAAAAACAGCAGATTGCCAAACAAGTTGTGTTTTATTCTTAAAAAACAAAACATCAGTCCCGCCAGAAAAAAACTTGACAAACATAAAATATCACTGTTGTCCGGTTAAAATAACATAAAAACGCTCAATCGCTTTAATTATGCCGTCCCGTACGTACGGGACGAAATTATATTTATACCGGTCAACAGTGATAAAATATATCTTATTTTTGCCAAACGGTTTAACCATTTAGTTAAACTAATAAGTTAATAATATGACTACCGAAGAAAATATCATCAACGCTGCCAAAGAAGTATTTGTACGAAAAGGATTTCAGGGTGCTAAAATGCAGGAAATTGCCAACGAAGCCGGAATCAATAAAGCCTTATTGCACTATTATTTCAGATCGAAAGAGAAGCTTTTTGAGCAGATTTTTTCCGGAGCTTTTCAACAACTTATTCCCACTTTATCCAAAAAACTGGATGAAACCACTGATCTTGAAACTTTCATTCGTTTTTTCGTACCTTTCTACACAAATTTCATTCAAAAAAACCCACATCTGCCACAGTTTATCATAAACGAGTTAAGCCAAAACCCCGATCGGATCAGAAATTTGGCGGCTACCAAGGTTTTTCCTTTTCCCAAACTTTCGCGTATGATAACACAAGCAGTTGCCGAAAATAAAATTCGTCCGATAGAAAATGAGCAATTGATAATCAATATATTGGCCTTGATTATTTTTCCTATCGTTGCCAAACCCATGATCGAAGGTGTGATTTTTAACCAGAATGCCGAAAGCTATCAAAACTTCATGGCAAAAAGATCAGATGAAGTAATTGAAACCATCTTAAATTCCATAAAACCTCAAAAGAATTGATGATGAAAAAAAAATTTTTTTCTGTCATGCTGATACTTTTGGTTAGCGCAATAAATGCTCAAATCCCGAGAAGGCATTATAGGCTGGAGACTATTATCGATTCAGCATTAAGGCATTACGCCATCAACGGGCAAGCGGCTATCCAACAGCAAATTTTTGAGTTGCAGTCATCCATAATTAATAACGGATGGAAACCTCAGCTGATGCTCAACGGACAGGCAAGTTACCAATCAGACGTCACCAGGGTCGAAATTCCTATTCCCGGCTTCTACTCGCCCGAAATTGCCAAAGACTGGTACAAGCTAAATCTTGATATCACACAGCAGATTTATGATGGAGGAATATCGGCTGAAAGAAAGAAAGCAGAAGAAGCCAGTCTGGCTGTATCCCTCAAAAACATTGATCAAAAGTGCTATCATTTCCGCGAACAGATTCACAACATTTATTTTCATGCCCTGCTTTACGAGCAACAAATCAATGATCAACAGAGTGCCGTGAACAGTCTTGAAAAGCTTATCAACGAAATGCAATCAGCTTATGAGACAGGAATGATCTTACAGTCGGAATTGAACACACTTAAAGTTGAAAAGCTGAAACTGCTGCAGCAAAAAACCACAAGTGAAGCCGGCAGAAAATCAGCACTTGCCCTACTGGCCACCCATTCGGGATTGCCCATTTCGGCTGACGACAGCCTGCTTGTTCCCAATCAAAACATCGGGGAGCTCAAGCTGGTCAATCAACGGCCCGAACTGGAACGTTTCACACTTCAGCAGGAACAACTACAACAGCAGGAATCACTAAGCAAAACCACCCGAAATCCTGTGATTCAGGCCTTCGGACAGGCAGGTTATGGCCGGCCCTGTTTTAATATGCTGGAGGACGACTTTACACCCTATGCCATAGCCGGCATTCGATTCCAATATCGAATCTATGATTGGAAAAGTAATCAAAAAGAACGCAAAATTATTCGGCTTAATGCCCAAACCCTCGATCTCGCAAAGCAGGATTTCGAACAAAACATCTCAGCAACTGCCAAGGCAAAACTTGAAGAAATAAAGCAGTATGAAGTATTGCTCGCGCAAGGCAGGGAGATCATCGGGATGCAAAAGGAAATACTGCAAACCGCCGAAAATCAGCTTAAAAACAGTCAGGCGGATCAAGCCAGGATTCATCAGTTGTTTGAAAAAAACGCGGCCAATTCCAAGCAAAAAGATGATATTGACGGAGCTGTTGCCCTGAACAAAACACAACAGCAAGCACTTATTGCGCAATTCGGCGGGATAGAAAAAGAAACACAAGTAGTTGATGCGCAAATTGCCCAGCTAAACGATAACATTCGTAAAGCAAAAATTGTGCAACCCATCAACGGCACGATATTAGCCAAATATGCCGAAGCCGGTGAAATTGCTGCACCCGGAAAACCGCTTTACAAAACAGCCGATCTCAACCATCTCGATCTCAAAGCCTACATCACCGGCAAACAACTTGCCGACTTTGTTTTAGGCAAGCAGGTAAACGTGTTCATTGATGGCACCAACGAAGCCACTGAATTAAAGGGAACCATCAGCTGGATTGCTTCATCTGCAGAATTCACACCCAAGACCATACAAACCAAAGAAGAGCGTACCGACCTTGTTTATGCCATTAAGGTAAGGGTTGGCAACGACGGCAGACTGAAAATCGGAATGCCGTGCGAAATCCGTTTAATCACTCACTAATTATTTAATCCTATGACAAACAGATTCTTATGTATTTTTCTAACCGCACTTTTTAGTATTTCTGCCCTCAGCCTTTCGGCTCAAAACAAGGCCGATCGCGTAGTAGGGAAGTGGCTCAACGAGGACGGGGATGCCCATGTGGAAATCACCAGATCAGGCGACACTTTTTCGGGTAGGCTTGTTTGGCTCAAATTTCCTGTTGATGATGAAACCGGCAAACCCAAGCTCGACAAAAAAAATCAGGATGATGCACTGAAAACCCGTCCCATCATGGGCTTAGAGATGCTTTCCGGATTCACTTACGACAGCGATGATGATGAATGGAATGATGGAAAAATTTACGACCCCAAATCGGGTAAAACCTATAGCTGTTATATGGCTTTTGATAAAGATGGAAAACTAAAAATCAGAGGTTATATCGGCATTTCGCTAATTGGCCGAACAGACTATTGGACATCAATAAAATAGATTCATCATGAATTCTGAAATGGCAGTTAGCGCAAATGCACTCTCAAAATTTTATCAAGACAAAAAAGCCCTTGACAGCCTAAGTTTTGAGATTGAGAAAGGCAGCTTTTTGGTTTTATCGGCCCAGACGGTGCCGGTAAAACCAGCCTTTTCAGGATTTTAAACAGCCTGCTCATCCCCGACAGCGGAAAAGCCAGTATTCTGGGATTTGATACGGTTAGAGATTACAAGCAAATTCGCCGGATTATTGGTTATATGCCTGGCAGGTTTTCGCTCTATCAGGACTTAACGGTGGAGGAAAACCTGAAGTTTTTTGCCGGAATCTTCAAAACCACAATCAAGGAAAACTACCATCTGATCGAAGATATTTACCGGCATATTGAGCCGTTTAAAAACCGCAAAGCCGGAAAGCTTTCGGGCGGCATGAAGCAGAAGCTGGCACTTTCGTGTGCGCTTATACACAAACCTGAAGTGTTGGTACTAGACGAACCCACAACAGGGGTAGATGCCGTTTCGAGAGGTGAATTTTGGGAAATGCTGCATAAACTCAAAACCCAAAATATTACGATTCTGGTATCGACACCCGATATGGATGAAGCTTCGCTATGCGATGAAGTGGCCTTAATGCAGGAAGGTAAATTCATGCAACGCGCCACTCCGGAAAGGATAATAGAAGCTTTTGACGAAAAACTTTGGTCGGTTCAAAGCAATAAAATGTTTGAATTGCTCTCGCACTTAAGCAGCTTTCCGGAAATCAGGCTGGCCTACCGCTCAGGCGATCACATCTGCTTTATTCCGAAAAAGCAGTCGATTGAAGAAAAAAATTTACTTGCCCATCTGGAAAACCTTGGTCATCAATCAGTAAAGCTCAAACAGATAAAGCCAACAATCGAAGATAGTTTCATCTCTCAGATGCAAACTCAAAATTAATGCCATGAAACCAGTGATAGAAGTAGAAAATCTGGTAAAGAAATTCGGCAGTTTTGTTGCCAACAATTCTTTAACGTTTTCGGTATTTCCGGGCGAAATTTTTGGGTTTCTGGGAGCTAACGGGGCAGGAAAAACCACAACAATAAAAATTCTCTGCGGACTTTCGGCTCCTACCTCAGGCAAAGTTAGTGTGGCAGGATATGATGTGTACAGACAAAGCGAACAAATCAAAAAAAAACATTGGCTATATGAGCCAGAAATTTTCGCTCTATGAAGACCTCAGTATCACCGAGAATTTTAAGTTCTACGGCGGTATTTACGGCCTTAGCCGAAATGAGATCAGGGAGCGGACAAAAGCCCTGCTCAATCGGCTGAATTTTTTGAAAGCTCAAAATGAGGTTTTGCGCAATATCCCGCAAGGGTGGAAACAAAAGCTGGCCTTTTCGGTGGCAGTGATGCATCAGCCAAAGGTCGTTTTTCTGGATGAGCCAACCGGAGGCGTTGATCCGATAATCAGAAGATAGTTTTGGGAGTTGATTTACGAACAAGCCCACAGTGGCACTACGATATTTGTGACTACGCACTATATGGACGAAGCCGAATATTGCGGCAGGGTGAGCATTATGGTGGATGGCAAAATTGAAGCCCTCGATAGTCCCGAAAAGCTAAAAAATCAATTTGCCCTAACCAGTATGAATGATGTTTTTGTGAAACTGGCTCGGGCTACAAAATAAATTCAGCATGAAAGGATTTGTAATAAAAGAGTTTCTGCACATTTTTCGCGATCACCGCACCATGCTTATCCTTTTTGAAATGCCCATCGCCCAGTTGTTGCTATTTGGTTTTGCCATCACCAACGAAATCAATCATGCCAGTATTGCCGTGTTTGATAAGGCCAAAGACTCAAAAAGCCTCAAACTCCAACATAAACTAACCGCTTCTGGCTATTTTGATATAAACATGCAACTCGAAAACACCAAATCAATCGAAAAAGCATTTCGCAGCGGTAAAGTGAAAGAAGTTGTGGTGATCCCTCCTCAATTCGAAAAGACACTTGAGTTAGGTCAACCTACTACAATTCAATTGATTAATGATGCCAGCGATCCAAATACTGCCAATCTGATCAGCAGCTACACCTCGGCCATACTGATGGATTTTGCAGCCAACATAAACCCGCAAGCCAACTCACTTCCCGTTACGACAGAAACAACCATGCTGTACAATCCGGAGTTGAAAGGTGTTTTTATGTTTGTGCCCGGAACCATAACCATTCTGCTTATGCTGGTATCGGCTATGATGACCTCCATTTCGATTGCCCGCGAAAAAGAAATGGGCACTATCGAACAAATTAATATTACACCAATCAAAAAATGGCAGTTTATCACCGGTAAGCTCCTGCCCTTCTGGTTGATCGCTCTGTTCGATCTGGCATTTGGTTTAGGTATTGCCAAAGTAGTTTTCAACATCCCGTTTCTGGGTAGTTTCCCTTTGTTAATAGGTGTTGCAGCAGTTTATCTGCTTGTAGTGCTGGCAATGGGTTTGCTTGTTTCAAACCTTTCGGATACCATGCAGCAATCCATGCTTATTTCCTAGATTTTTCTGGTGATCTTTATTTTGATGAGCGGTCTTTTTACACCCATCGAAAGCATGCCTGAGTGGGTGCAATGGTTCAATAAAAACAATCCGATTGCTTATTTTATCACCATTAACCGAATGATAATGCTCAAAGGTTCAGGATTTTCTGATTTTTTGGAATTGTTTTATGCTTTGACGGCCTATGCCATTCTCATCCTGATACTGGCTGTAAATCGCTATAAAAAAGTGAAAGCCTGATTGTGGTAATCACGGTAAGATACTTGCTTACATCAATTAAAACAACCTAAAAAAATTAATTAATTCCACTGTTTAGCACCCGATATATCTTGAAATTACAAGGCGTTGGATTTCAGAAGTACCTTCACCAATCTGCAGGAGACGCTGGTCGCGATAAAAGCGCTCCACATCATAGTCTTTCATCAGGCCATAGCCTCCGTGTATCTGAACGGCTTCATCAGCAACTTCCTTGGCAATTTCGGAACAGTAGAGCTTTGACATCGCTGCTTCCAAACCAAAAGGACGTCCTTCGTCTTTTAGCCAACAGGCTTTATACAGCAGGTTTCGGGCCAGCTCTATTTTAGTAGCCATATCAGCCAGCTTAAAGGCATTGATTTGAAATTTAGAAATTGGCTGTCCGAACTGCTTACGTTCTTTGGCATAAGCCAGGGCAAGCTCGTAGGCACCTTGTGCAGCACCCAAACCCATGGCAGCAATCGACAGTCGTCCGGCATCCAGCGTAGAAAGCATAATCTTTGATCCCTGACCTATCTCACCCAACAGATTTTCTTTTGGAACACGCACATCATCAAAATACAACTCGGCAGTATCGGATGCACGCCACATCATTTTGTTGTGCATCTGAACCCTTTTAAAGCCTTTGGTATGACCTTCGACCAATATGGTGGTAAACTGTTTTTTGCCATCTTTCTCGCCCGAAACAGCTTGCACGGTAGTGCCAATATTCAGGCTTGAAGCCCCATTGGTGATAAATATCTTGGAACCATTAATCACCCATTCATCATTTTGAATCTCGGCAGTGGTTTTCGATCCACGCGAATCGGAACCTGCACCAGGCTCAGTGAGACCAAAACTCCAAAGGGCTTCGCCGGTACACAGCTGTGGAAGGTACTTCATCTTCTGGTCTTCTGATCCATAGTAATACAAGGGACCAATGCCCAGCGAATTGTGCGCTGCAAGGGTGGCAGCCTGCGATCCGTCAACACGGGCAAGCTCCTCAACAGCAATGATATAGGCGAGGGTGTTGAGTCCCTGGCCACCATATTTTTCGGGCAGATACATCCCAAAAAGACCTAATTCACCCATGCGTTTGGTGAGTGCTGGCGAAAACTCAGCTTTTTCATCCAGTTGTTGAGCAACAGGTTTAATCTCACGTTCGGCAAACTCGCGAACGGTTTCACGGATCATTTTGTGTTCTTCAGAAAGATCGAAATTCATGCGTTTAATTTTATCTGGTTAGTCTTTTACGATGGGTTTCAGATGCACCAATTGTGTTTTGGCATCCACCATTTCATCCTTTTTCACATTAACAACATCAACAATAGCATCAAAGGGTGCAAGGATATTATTCTCCATTTTCATTGCTTCCACAACAATTAAAACAGCACCCCTGTTCACTTGCTGTCCATTTTTTACATTTATTTGGATCACCTTGCCGGGCATGGGAGCAAACAAACTGCCCTCTTCGGTATCAGCACTTGAATGTCCGTAATTCAGCTGCTCGTTCAGCTCATCCAGGCGTTCGCAACTAAAAATTGTTCCATCAAACTGAACCAGCCAGTTTCCTTCTGCAGCCTGCGACACTGCCGCCTGATAGCCCTGGCCTTCCCTCAAAAACTGCATAATCAGCCCATCCCACAAAATAAGTTTAAGTTCAAATGACTGATTATCAACTTCAACAGAAAGCTTTCCTGATGAATTACTATTTAATTTAGCTGTTAAGCTTTTCAATCCAATGCGAATGGGGATACTCATTTCATGTCGCCAATAGCCAATCTGCTGCCAGACATTAGCCTGCTCTATTCCTTCTAGCAATTGATGGTTGAGCTTATACAACAAAAATACAGCTGCAATAAATTCATGATCAGCTTGCTTTTCTTTTTCGATGCTCCATTGCACAAGTGCATCAGCGTGAGTATCACAAAAACCAGTGCTGATTTGATTATTGACGAAGGCTTCGTTTTGCAATATCGCTATCAAAAATGGAATATTGGTGTGAATGCCGTGAATAACGTAGGATTTAAGAGCCTCCAGGCTTTGGCTGATTGCCTCGGAGCGATTTGATCCATAAGCAATTAGTTTACTGATCATTGGGTCGTACTGCGAATGTACGAAAGCTGCATCATTCAGGCTGCTGTCGATGCGAATGTCTTCTGTGTCGGGTTCGCGATAGGCCAGTATTTCACCAGGCGAAGGCATAAACTGTTGAGATGGATTTTCGGCATAAATACGGCATTCAATGGCATGTCCGGTTTGCTGTATATCAGACTGTCGATAGCGTAGTTTTTCGCCTTGTGCAATCAAAACCTGTTCCTCAATCAGATCAACTCCTGTCACCATTTCTGTTATAGGATGCTCCACCTGAATACGGGTGTTCATTTCAAGAAAGAAGAAATTGAGTTCCGGATCGACCAGGAACTCAATCGTACCCGCACTTTGATAACCAATCTTCCGGCAGATGGCTACAGCCGCCTCACCCATTTTGTTACGCACTTCAGGGCTAAGTGTAGGTGAAGGTGATTCTTCGATAATCTTTTGATAACGACGCTGTATGCTGCATTCCCGCTCAAAAAGGTGAATCACATTGCCGTGATGATCGGCCAGCACCTGTATTTCGATATGGCGTGGGTTTTCGATAAACTGCTCAATGTATATCGTGCCATCTCCAAAATAATTCTGTGCTTCGCGAGCTGTTGATTCCAGTATCTGAGGCAGCTCATCCGCATTTCTGACGATACGCATGCCTTTTCCTCCTCCTCCCGAAGCTGCCTTTACAAGTAACGGAAAAGGAAGCTGTGCTGCGTTTTGAAGGAGTTCATCAGGATTTCCGGTGATGCCTTTGGTAACCGGAAGGCCGGCCTCAAGGGCATATAGACGTGCGGTTATCTTGTTGCCCATCAGTGTGATGGATTGTTCCGTTGGGCCTATGAAACTAATGCCATTTAGTGCACAGGCTTTGGTGAGTAAGGGACTTTCCGATAGGAATCCATAGCCTGGATGAACGGCCTGTGCTCCTACTTTTTTGGCAGCCACGATAATCTTATCAACATTTAAATACGTATCGGCAAGTGTGCCGCTCCCCAGTGAAATACTTTCATCGGCCATGCTGACATGCAATGCTTTTTCATCGTTATCAGCATAAACAGCAACCGAACGAATGTTCATCTTGCGAATTGTACGCATAATACGCACAGCAATCTCTCCGCGATTGGCGATCAGTATTTTCTTGAATTTCAACTTTTCCTTCATAGCATCCAGTTGGGTTTTCGTTTTGCAAAAAAAGCCGCAAATCCTTCCTGTCCTTCCTCCGAAGCGCGGCGATCTGCTATTTGCTTTGTAGTGAATTTAGTTAGTTCTTCTTTGTGCCCTTGCAAATGGACAACTGTGCGGATGAGTGTTTTGCACGCTTTAAGGGCCTGTGGTGCGCTACTCAATAATTGATTGACGATGCCGGTAACACATTCTTCCTTGCGCTCGTCAGAAAACATCTGATTGACCAACAAAAAACGATAGGCCTCTTCTGCCGAAAATTTTCTTCCTGTCATCATCAGTTCCCGGGCAGCTGCTTCACCACAGCGGGCAATCACAAATGGAGAAATAGTTGCCGGAGTAATGCCCAGTTTCACCTCGCTAAAAGCAAAAATTGTATCTTCATGTGCCAGCACGATATCACAGGCTGCTGCAAGCCCGTTGGCTCCTCCGTAAACTGCTCCGTGCAATACAACAACAACAGGAAGTGTGCAGTTTTTTACTGTATCGAACAACCTGGCCAATTTTTGGGCATCATGTAAATTTTCTTCATAACCAAATCCTGAAATTTCTTTCATGTATTGCAGGTCAGCACCTGCACTAAAGGAAGGGCCATTACCGCTTAAAATCACCAGCCGGATCTCATTCTGACTATCTAACATTTCGAAAACTGCGGTGAGTTCGGAAATCATTTCAGGATTTAGGGCATTATGTTTTTCGGGGCGATTTAGCATCACATTGGCAATGCCATTACTTTTTTGTAACTGGATTGTATGAAAATCGTTTTCCATATCTTACATTCTAAACACCCCAAATTGCTGTTCGGGGAAGGGGTTGTTAAGCGAAGCTGCAATGCCAACTGCCAATACTTTTCTGGTGTCGGCCGGATCAATGATGCCATCGTCCCAAAGCCGGGCTGTACTGTAATAAGCCGACCCTTCGCGTTCGTATTTTTCGAGAATTGGTTTTTTGAGTGCTTCAATTTCTTCGGTTGTCATCTCTATCCCTTTGGCACGCAACTGATCTTGTTTTACGGTTGCCAGCACATTGGCTGCCTGTTCGCCTCCCATCACCGATATTTTTGCATTAGGCCACATAAAAAGCAGGCGGGGGCCAAAGGCACGTCCGGCCATGCCGTAGTTACCTGCTCCAAAGGAACCCCCAAATATCACAGTAAACTTAGGCACATTGGCATTAGAAACGGCATGAACCATTTTGGCTCCATCTTTGGCAATGCCACCTCGTTCAAAATCCTTTCCTACCATAAAACCTGTAATATTCTGCAGGAATATCAGCGGAATTTTACGCGCAGTACACAGCTCAATAAAATGAGTGGCTTTGAGTGCTGATTCCGAAAACAGCACACCATAGTTGGCAATGATCCCTACGGGAAATCCCATGATATGCGCAAAACCCGTAACCAATGTAGTGGCATATCGCGCTTTAAACTCCTGAAAACGTGAGCCATCCACAATACGGGCAATAATTTCGCGGGGATCGACCTGTTTACGCAGATCGAGTGGTGCAATGCCATAGAGTTCTTTGGGATCGTAGAGTGGTTCCTCCGGCACAATGATATCAAGTGCTTGAGTGCTTTTGGGTTTCAGGTTTTCGAAGATATTCCGGCAGATTTGAATGGCGTGTGTATCGTTCTCGGCAAAATGGTCGGCCACGCCAGAAATGGCGGTATGTACATCAGCTCCTCCCAGTTCTTCTGCGGTTACCTCTTCACCTGTGGCAGCTTTTACGAGTGGCGGGCCACCAAGAAAAATCGTGCCTTGATTTTTAACGATGATAGTCTCATCACTCATGGCCGGCACATAAGCTCCTCCGGCTGTGCAGCTTCCCATCACAATGGCCACCTGTGCCAGCCCCATGGCCGACATACGCGCCTGATTATAGAAAAAACGTCCAAAATGATCTCTGTCCGGAAAAACAGTATCCTGCTCCGGCAAAAAGGCACCTCCCGAATCGACCATATATACGCAGGGCAAGCCGTTTTCCATGGCAATTTCCTGCGCTCTCAAATGCTTTTTGATGGTGTATTGCATATAGGTGCCGCCTTTTACGGTAGCATCATTGGCGATGATGATCGTTTCGCGTCCGTGAATCACGCCAATGCCGGTGACGATTCCTGCCGATGGAAAACCGTTATCATAAAGATCGTAAGCCGCCAGTGAAGAAAGTTCCAGAAAGGGTGTGTTTTTGTCAATAAGCAGGTCGATGCGTTCGCGGGCAAGCAATTTGTTGCGTGATTTGTGCTTTTCAACGGCTTCGGGACTTCCGCCCGAGATGCTTTGTTTCAGCCGTTGACGATAAGTCGTAAGCAATGCTTCAAAAGCCTTTTTGTTTGTTTGAAAAGCATCCGATGTAGTGTCAATCTTAGATTGTAGGGTGTACAAAATATTCCTTTTAATTGTTTTTTAATAAATGGTTTAGTATCCCGAATGAAAACAGTCCAGGGTTTTCGATTGGGTAAAAGTATGAAATTTATTTTAGAGTAGCCCGAGATAAAAGTTCACTGAAAAAGGTTGTTGGTTCTGGATAAAAAGCTCAAATTTCATCTCACTGAAATGAAAATGAACACATTTTAAATGAAATAGGGAACAAGAAATTACTCAGGAAATGAATCAATGATTAATTTCTTGCTGGCTGAAAATTAAAAAATGACACCCTTTAAAACCACCATCAATCGAATTTTGTCAGCCAGGCAAATGTTGCCAGATGCAAGTATCAGTTGTTACAAGCAGCCAAAAAAAAGACAACTACAAACTCAATGACAATGAAAAGAGTTTTTAGTCTGATAAATTTGTTAAGAAATGAATTACTTTTGTATAGCAAGAAAACATAGGCTATGAGCAAAATAAGGATAAAAAATTTCGGTCCCATCAAAGATGGAATGCTGGATGACGAAGGCTGGATAAATATTAATAAAGTCACTGTGTTTATAGGCAATCAAGGTAGCGGAAAAAGTACCGTGGCAAAGGTTTTTTCCACATTAAGTTGGATTGAAAAAGCTATTAACAGAGGAGATATTGAAAAAGAGAAATTCTCCTTTCACATGTTTAAGAATTTCTTACAATACCAGAAGATTCAGAATTATTTTAAAAACAATACCTACATAGAGTATTCTGGTGAAAGGTATCATATACTCTGCGATAGGGCAAAACAATATCCAGTTGTAACAGAGACTAAGGGCAATTTATACACCGTTCCCAAAATTATGTATGTTCCATCTGAAAGGAATTTTTTAAGTACAATCAAGGATGCTTATAACGTTAAAGGATTGCCTGATAACTTATTCACATTTGCTGAAGAATTGAGAAAAGCACAAAATGAAAGTGTAAAAAACGTCAGTTTGCCATTAAAAGGTTATTCATATGAATATGATGTAGATGAGGACTTATCTTATGTTATAGGAGATGATTACAGAATTAGTATAATTGAAGCAGCCAGTGGTTTACAATCATTTATTCCTTTATTCCTTGTTTCCAAAAATCTTGCTTCATTAATTTCCAAAAATCAGAAAAAAATGAAAAGCGAATTGACTGTTACACAATCTGTAAGATTTGCCAATGAAATAATGGAAATAATGAATAACAATTCTTTAACTGACAAGGATAAAAACAAATTAACAAAATCAGTTAAAGCAAGATATTTTAATAAATGCTTTATCAATATCGTTGAAGAACCGGAGCAGAATTTATTTCCGACATCTCAACAACAAATGCTGAACTGCCTAATGGAGTTCAATAATCAGAGCAAATGGAATAAATTGATTTTGACAACACATAGTCCATATTTGATAAACTATCTAACATTAGCTGTAAAAGCCGGGAATGTATATAAAACATTGAAAGAAAAAGGATATAAATTAAAGGATCCTGAATTTTCTAAAACGAATGAAATTGTACCCAGGTCATCAACTGTAATTGCAAGTGATTTAGCAATTTATGAATTGGATGAGAAAAAAGGAACTATTAGAGCGTTAGGCAAATTTGAAGGTATTCCATCTGACAATAATTTCCTTAACATTTCTCTTGGAGAGGTTAATAAACTTTACGACTCACTTTTAGAAATTGAAGAAGAATTATGAGTGTAAATTTTCAGGAGAAATCTTGTCAGATTTTGGTAAAAGATAGGAAATTCGGTATTTATGACGCTGAAGATAAAACTCCAGCAAAAATTATCGACTACAATTCCGACTTATGCAATGCTATAGTTACTAATGAAAGAAAAGTTGAAATACTTTTTACCGCTATTGACAATTGTATTATTATTAATAGATCAAATGGTAAAATGGACAATCGTTGTGACGCTATGTTGTGTTATGAATCAAATTTGTTTTTCATTGAATTAAAAAATAAAAGAGACAAATGGCAGGCAGAAGGACTTTCTCAGATAGAAAGCACAATTAAAAGAATGATTGATGAAAATCCTGAATATTATTTTGGTTTTAAGAAACGAAAAGCAATAGTTGCAAACCGCAAAAATAAATTTCCCTCTTTTCATGAATCAAATTTAGAACAACGTGAATATTTTAGCTCAAAGTATAAAATGAGAATCCAATTTGAAGCGGAAATTAATATTGAATAACGAAAACAGCCAAGTTGTAACACGCGATATAGTTAATTTTCGTTACAATGCGTATTCGAGTGATAAAGCCCTTATCAAAAGTAGTTGTAACCTGACAGGAAAGTGCTTCGAAATAGGCAACTAACCAAACTGCTAATAAAACTGCCCCTGAAGATAGGCTTTTGTTTGTTGTTCCTGCGGGTTGTCGAAAAAATCCCTGGCATCGGCTTGCTCTACTACCTGTCCCATATACATAAAAATCACATGGTCAGCGATGTTTCTGGCCTGGCGCAAGATATGCGTTACCAACACTATGGTATAATTGCTCTTCAGTTCGGCAAATTTTTCCTCTATCATCCGGCTCGAATGTGGGTCGAGGGCCGAAGTTGGTTCATCAGCCAGTATAATTTGCGGGTCAACAGCCAATCCGCGTGCCAGGCAAAGCCTTTGCTGCTGGCCAATTGATAAAGTTGCAGCAGGTTCTTTCAGGCGATCCTTCACTTCTTCCCACAAATTGGTTTGCCTCAGGTAGTATTCCACCCGATTGTTGAGGAATTTTTTCTTTCGCCGGCCGCTGATTCTGAGTCCGTATGCAACATTGTTGTAAATGCTCATTGGCAAGGGATACGGACGTTGTGCAAGCAAACCCATCTTTTTTCGAATCGTTGTAACATCTTCCTTACTGCTCAGAAGATCCTGACCATTCAGAAAAATTTTACCGCTCATCTTCACAGAGGCATCCAGCTCCGTAAGCCGGTTCAAGCTTCTCAGGAGCGTTGTTTTTCCACAGCCTGAAGGTCCCAGTATTACAGTGATTTTCTTTGCAGGAATGGAAATATTGATATCCTTAAGGATATGCTGTTTTCCATAATACAAATTCAAATGCTCGATATCTATTACTGAATTATGCATCAAAAATTGATTTTATTTTTGTTATATTTACAACCTAATATCCTGCTTATAACACTGACTGTCAATACTATAAATATTAATATTGCCGAAGCTGCATAGGCTCTTTCGCGCACCTCGGGTATGGGTGAGCTCAATTGGAAAAATATAGCTAACGGAAGTGTTGCCGCTGGTTCGTTGAGTGCATGAGGCACATAATCGGTATAACCTGTTGTGAACAAAATAGATGCTGCATCACCTATGGCACGTCCAAAGGCAAGCAACCATGCAGTGATTATTCCCGGGAGGCACTGCTTAAAATACACAACATAAGCAATTTCGCTGTTTGTGCTTCCAAGCGAAAGTGATGATTCCAGCAAACCTTTCGGAACATTTCGCAGCACCTCATCCATTGCCCTTACTATGATTGGTAAAATAAACAAACTCACCGTGATAATCCCTGCCATCAAAGACGTTCGCATTCCAAAAAAAACCATGATCGTAAAACCAAAAGCACCATATACGATAGAAGGAACACCCCAAAGCAAATCAAGCAGAAATCGTATCACGGCAACAAATTTTGTATGCCTGATCAGATGAATATTGATAAACATGGCAATAGGCAGGCCAACCAAAAAGGCGATCAAACTCGAACCCAGCGACAAATAAACAGATCCGACGATAGCGTTGAAAATCCCTCCTGATTTCCCAAAATAATATCCGCCATGTGGTATCTCACTAAGCATTTCCCAACTCAAATGCGGAAGCCCTGTACGCAGGATACTAAACAAAATCACAAACAGGGCAGTGCCAATAAACGTTGTTGCTAAAAACATCAACACACGATAAAAACGCTCTTCTATTTTTAGAATTTTTCTCATTTCAATGGCTTGATCTTAAGATTATCAACCTGCTGATCGCATTAAAAATCAACACAATAACAAAAAGCAGCAAGGCCGAAAACATCAGTGCTGAATCATACATGGGGATAGATAACATTTCGCCATAATTATTTGCGATCAGGGATGGCAATGGATAACCCGGCTGAAAAACCCCGGAAGGCAGATGCACCACATTGCCCACTACCATCAAAACAGCAATGGTTTCGCCAAACGCTCGCGACATGCCTAATCCAAATGCTGAAACAATTCCTGCAGAGGATTTTTTTAACAACACGAATTTGATAGTTTGCCAACGCGTTGCACCCAAGGACAAGGAGGCTTCAGAAAGCTCTTTGGGTACGGTCTGAAAAATCTCTATCAGGATGTTCAAAATAAAAGGGATAATCATAATGGACAGCACTATGGCTCCTGCCAAAATGGAATATCCGCTGACACTCTTGCCAAAAAACGGCCCGATATGGTTTGCCAGCAGCGGAATGACAAACAAAATCCCCCAAACACCAAAAATAACCGAGGGCAAACCCGCTAAAATATCAATTATTGGAGCCATAATTTTCAGAACCCACGATTTGGCATACTGCGTCAGGTGTATGGCTGTCAACAGACAAACAGGACCTGCAATCAAAAGTGCAATCATCGTAACCCAAACAGAGCTAACTATAAAAGTTAAATACCCAAATTTGCCAGCCATTGGTTTCCATTCGCTCGAAAATAAAAGATCAAATATCGATTGTTGGTTGAGCAAAATTGCCGATTTCCACATCAGCCCGATAAACAGACTCATTGGTAAAATAAAGACAATTCCAAGGCTGATCCACATCCAGCTTAGGTGTATCCTATTACGAAGTTTACGGCTATAAAATATTTTTAACCAATTCATTACAATTTATATACCTGTTTTTCACTTTGTCATTTAACCTGTCCACAATGAAAACAGAAATCACTTAATGTTAATGCATTTTTAAAGCCCTATTCAGCTGTCTATTCACTTAAATCTGTGAAAACTTTCACTGATCGTTATTATCAGCTGTATCCCTATTCAATTTTTGCAGCTGGATTTTCAAACTCTGTTCATCCAGTGGCACATAACCCGCTTCTTGAACATATTGCTGGCCTTCTGTCAATATCCAATTTATAAATTGGCGCACATATTCATTCTCGGGATATGATTTAGCAACAAAATAAAGTTCTCTTGCAGGCGGAGATGGATATTGATTATCGGCTATTGCCTTGTTGATATCGGTTATCTGGTCGTAAAAATTCTCTTCCGGATCAATTCTCCCGTTCTCATTCAGGTCAATTGGAATGATTCCCAATCCTTCGAAAGGCTTTCCGGTTTTGAGGTCGTAGGCAAAAATGATGTTGTTAAAGCCTATTCCATTCAGGTCGCTTTTAACGGCATCTGCAATTCCAGGATCGCCAAAAATGCCAATTCCTTCAAGGTTTTCCTGACTTTTGCCAAGAAATTGCGCCCACATTTCTGCAGCACCACAGGCATCAGAACGGGTATATACTTTTATAACTTCATTATCATTTGGGTTTCCTGTAAGATCAGACCATTTTTTATTGTGTTTTTCCAGGTATATTTCCTGAAAAACGGATCGTGGAATCCCCTTTTGCTGTATCAGTTCCAATGCCGGATTTTTAGCATTGATGGTTGGCACCACCGCATCTTTGGCCACAGCGATATACCAAACTCCCTGTGCCTGTTCGGCTTCGGTTATATGCCGCGAAAACATTCCCAGATCAACCATGCCCGACATGGCATCAACCATTCCCTTCCCTGCGCCTCCGGCACTGATGTCGATCTTAATGTCGGGATTTTCCCTGTTAAAAATTTCTGCCCATCGCACAGTAAGGGGATAAAGTGCAAATGCTCCGGAAATGGATATTTTTGGTTTTGATTTCTTTTGCCTGCCTTTGTCCTGCCTGTTTCCCGAAGTACAGGCACAAAACATCAAACTCAGACTCAATAAAAAAAATAGTCCGCTTTGGAATAAATTGGATTTGGATTGCATTTTAAATCAGTTTTTGGATTTGTAATCACCGTAAAATGCAAAAGTATGGGGAGTATAAGGCTTATAACACACTCAAAATACCCTTTTTAGAACGTATTTATACTTAATCGTATATGGGTATTTATACTTATATTGACATCAAGCCAATCAATGTATCAATATGATTATCAAATATTTATCCAATGATGTTTAATGGCATTCATTATCAATTGGGCTGTGTTTCGGGCCTGCGCTTTTTCGAGCAAATTGGCACGATGTTTATCAACGGTGCGTTTGCTGATGAATAACTTTTCACTGATTTCCTGATTGGAAAAGCCTTTGCAAATTAATTCAAGAATTTCCTGTTCGCGATCCGAAAAAACGGATGTTTTCACTTTTTCATCATTGTTGAACCGGATGTGGTCAACCATTTTTTTTAACAGCTCATTCGAGAAAAAATATTGATTTGCCATTACATTTTCAATGGCAGATTTAACCTCTTCGATGTCGGAACTTTTAAGCAAAAATCCCTTGGCACCTGCTTCTATCATTTTAAAATAATAGGCTTCATCTCCGTGCATCGAGAGTGCAATGATATTGAGATCGGGATGAAGTTGTATGGCTTTTTGGGTAGCCTCAATGCCATTTAATTCAGGCATATCAATATCCATCAACACAACGTCTGGCTTCGATTTCTGGATCAAACTGAGGCAATCCGTGCCATTAGCCGCTTCCCGGATTGTGATGTGCTGAAAAATCGTTGAAAGCAGCATATTCAATCCATTTCTGAACAACTGATGATCGTCGGCAATGATGAGATCAAATGTATGTTTTTGCATTTTATTGAAAAGGTATTTGCATCGTTATTGTGGTTCCGGAATTTTGGGTACTATCCACAGTAAAACTTCCGCTGAGTGATTTAACTCTTGAGTTAATATTGTAGAGGCCCATGCCCGAAGAACTTGACTTAAATATTTCATTCACATCAAAACCGACCCCGTCATCCTTGAATTGCAAATCGAGATAATTCTCTTTTTCAAATAATTGAATTGACACATTTACTGCCCGAGCATGTTTAAAGGTGTTGTGGACCAACTCGCAAATACTCCGGTAAATCACAATTTCAATGTGGGTGCTGTATTTTTTATTTTCGATATTGGTTTTAAACTTAATATTCAACGCACTGTTGTTGAGCTTGGAGCAAAACGTTTCGATGGCCACTTTTAAACCAAAATTTTCGAGCACATGCGGGCTCATATTATTTGACAACTCCCGCAGGCTCGAAATAGATTCATTAACCAAGGCCAATGCATTGCTTTGAATGGATTTTTTCCGGCCTTCCTTTTCATTATAAATCAGTGTACTGATCGACATTTTAACGGCACTCAACAAGGGCCCAAGACCATCGTGAAGTTCTTTTGAAAATCGTTTTCGTTCGTTTTCTTCCGTTTTAATCACTGCATTCAAAAGTTGCTTTTCTGAGCTTCGGCGAAGCTCTTCCAACTTAAACAAATGATGTAAAACCTTTCGAACATAAAACACCCCCACAACCATCAATAGCGAAATCAAAAAACTTGTCCAGCTATTTATAACTACAAACTTTTCTCTTACTCCGGTTTCAAGATTAAGGATAACAAAATCGGCAATGCGCCGGAATGCCATCAACAAAAAAGCAATCGAAAGCAAAATCCAACTCGAATTGTATTTTGTTGCCCGGATCAGGCTGATTACAATAATCGCTGATACCAATTGTAAGCCTACAGCCAAAAGGAGTGCCATCTGCGTAAGCATACGGTCAAAATTTTATATGTGCAAAGCTAATGAATTATCACCTAATTTCAATTTTTATTGCAGTTCCCGGATAAGCAATACGCTTCATCAAAACTTTTTAGCATCCGGTTTGTTTCACCTAATGATCACTAATACAAAAATCTGTCTATTTTAGCCAATCAAAAAACTACTCAGAAAAACGATATGATGCAGTATCCCAAAAAAGTTACGATCGGAGATATTACAGTTCGTGACGGCTTCCAGCACGAAGAAAAGTTTATCCCCACAGAAGCAAAACTTTGGCTTACCGAAGAGCTGATCCTTTCCGGTTTTAAGCATGTTGAGATCACAAATTTTGGGAACCCTAAGGGTATGCCACAGTTTAAGGATGCTGATGAGCTTTTCCGTCAGGTGCGCAATAGCAAACGCATTCAACATCTGCTGCCAGCGGTAAAACTTACAGCCGTAACGATCCGCGAAAAAGCCATCGAACGAGCCATCAAAGCCCGGAAAGAAGGCTATGGCCCCGATAGGATTTTACTAATGGTAAGCACCAGCGAGTCGCATCAGATGAAAAATTCCGGTCTTACGATCGAAGAATACTTTAAAATGGCCGAGAAGTACATCCCAATGGCCTTGGATGCCGGCATGAAAGTGAATGGCACTGTTAGCACCATTTGGGGCTGCCCTATCGAAGGGCCAACTGAAATGAGCAAGGCGGTTGATTTTTCACAACGTTGGTTCGATGTAGGAGCCACAGATATCGAACACGCTGATCACGACGGTTCGGCTTCTCCTGACAGAATTTACCGCTATTTTTCGATGCTAATGGATAAGTTTCAGGATCCTTCCAAACATATTGTTCATCTGCATACCACGCGCGGCTGGGGATTGGCTAATGTGCTGGCGGCTTTGCAGGCTGGTATGACCAATTACGAATCAACCATGGGTGGCATTGGCGGCCAGCCAGCTAATTTTGTTGATAGAGTCCCTGTTTCGGGTACGGGTGAATATTATTACAACGAAGCAACTGCTGTTGGTTTGGTAACAACCGAAGATATGGTGGTGATGATGGACGAGATGGGTATTGAAACCAATTTGGATATCGATCGTATTTTGAAAACCGGAAAAATGGTTGAAAGAATTGTAGGTCGTAAGCTGCGTTCCGAAAGTATCCATCAGGGTCGCATTCCAAAATCGCTTTCAGGAAGAAAATAGCGAAAGATAATTTCACAGCTTCAAAAAGCTTAAAAGCTGTTAAAGGGCACATTGATCTGATTCAATTTAGTATTTTAGCTGACAGCTTCATCTTATTAATTTGCGCACAGGCTAACTAAGCATCATGATACACATCACAGAAACCGCCCGCGATGCCATGCAAGGCATCAAAAATTTCATTCCAACAATTAACAAGCTACAGTATATCAATGCATTGCTAAAGGTAGGTTTTAACACTTTGGATGTTGGAAGCTT
The DNA here is from genome assembly GCA_002440975.1 of Bacteroidales bacterium UBA6229. Taxonomy (GTDB): domain Bacteria; phylum Bacteroidota; class Bacteroidia; order Bacteroidales; family F082; genus UBA5536. The sequence continues at coordinate 39,883 of DJWN01000107.1, read as the reverse complement.
TGTTTCGCCAAGGGTTATCCCACAAATGGCCGATACCCGTGAGGTGATCAAGGGACTTGATTTGCCCGAAAATCCACCTGAAATTATGGCTCTGGTGGTGAATAAACGAGGCACAGAAGAAGCCCTGAAATGTAAACGCGTGCAATGTCTGTCGTATCCTTTTTCCATTTCGCCCACCTTTCTGAAACGTAACCTGAATGCTACCGAAACGGAATCTTTGGCAGTTGTAAAGGAGATTACCGAACTGGCTTCCCCAAATCAGGTAGGTCTTGTTATATACCTTTCGATGGCCTTGGGCAATCCTTATGGCGACGACTGGAGCATTCAAATGGTAATCGACGGAGCAGCAAAGCTGTATGAGTTGGGTGTCCGCAGGCAGCCTTTGTCTGACATCCTGGGCGAAGCCACACCGGATACGATTTATAAGGTTTACGAAACTTTAATACCTGCTTTTCCGGAGGTTGATTTTGGTCTTCATCTGCACACACGACCATCTGAGAGCTTTGCCAAGCTCGAAGCAGCCTGGGAAGCCGGCGTGCGTAGCTTCGAAACGGTTCATAACGGCTTGGGGGGGTGCCCCACAGCAGCAGACGAAATGGTGGGAAACCTCAGCACTCAGGACTTGCTTCACTTTTGCGACAGGAAAAAGATTAACACAAAGCTCGACAGGGAAGCACTCAACAAGGTAGTGTTGATGCAGCAATTAGATTGAAATTACTGCGAAATAACCTCTTGTTAATTTACAATCTTAAACGCTAAAATGAAAATCCTGCTCCTAGTCATTGGAAAAACTGACCAGCCATTTCTGGAAGAAGGCATGAGGCTGTATTTTGATCGTATAGAACACTACATACCATTTGAATTCAAGGTTATACCGGATTTAAAAAACCGAAAACGCCTGTCGGAAGCAGAACAAAAAGAAGCCGAAGCCAAAATGATAGAATCACAGCTACAGGCCGGTGATGTGCTCGTTTTGCTTGATGAGAACGGTAAAAACTATCATTCGAGAGGCTTCGCAACTTTTTTGGAACAGCAAATGCTGCAATCGGTCAAGCGATTGGTTTTTGTGATTGGCGGCCCTTATGGGTTTACTGACAAACTTAGGCAACAATCCCGTTTCCTGATTTCGCTCTCGCCCATGACTTTTTCGCATCAGCTGGTAAGGCTGGTATTTGCCGAACAGCTCTACCGCGCTTTTTCTATCATCAAAGGCGAGCCTTATCATCATGATTAGGTTGATAATCTTGTTTGCAAATAAAACTTTGTTGTGCTGAAATAAACTACTCCTGTACGATTTGTGGCAGGCAATTCCAACTGAATCACACATTTCTATTATGAAAATAGATTTGCCAACCAGCTAAATCTTTACCTTTGCGTCAGGCTATGACACAAGGCAGATTCAGCAAATTTCAGGAATATCTACTTCCGGCATTGGTGCTGCTTGTGCTGGCTTTTTTCTTTTTTCGAAACACCCAACCGCAATTCCCTGCTCATATTCATGCCTGGACGCAAAGTGATCGCTATGCTTTGGCCGTAGGTTTTATGGAAAATGGCTATGACTTTTTTCATCCCGCCACACTCAATCTTAAGCCCCGCTACGAAGCTGCAATTCCGCTTGATGATCCACAAGGCATTACCAGCGTAGATTTTCCGATAATCGAATACCTTGCCGCCTTGCTGATGGGAATTTATGGCCAGCCGGCTCCCTGGATTTTTAGATCGTTAATGCTGCTTATTGGATTGAGTGGATTGTTTTTTTGGTTTCGGTTTCTGCGCGAAGCTGGCGTCAACTATGGGCTTTCGCTGTCTGGCTTGCTGCTGGCTTTTACTGCTCCGGTCTTTACCTATTATCTGAATGGCTTTATCCCCAGCATCAGCGCAATAGCTATGAGTTTGGCTGGCTTGTACTTTTTTGCACGCCACCTGCGAAATGAGAAGATAAAAACACTAATAATAGCCCTGATTTTTCTGACACTGGCAGCTTTGATGCGCAAACCTTTTGTGATGGGAATACTGGCCTGGGCTGCGTCTTTTGTATTTATTTTTTGGAAAGAAAAATCAAAGCTTAGGATTGTATTGCCGGGCTTTTTAACAACATTGGCAGTTGTTGGTTTTTATCACGTTTACAACAATTTTCTAAGTTTTACCTATGGCTCACTTTTCATCAGTGATTTATTGCCGGCCGACACTTTTTCGGAAACAATTCAGCTGATTCGGATAAGCTGGGCAAACTGGAAGCTGACCTATTTTTCTTTGCCGGCCTGGATAGCGATAGGCTTCGCGGTTTCAGGTCTCTTGTTTAAAGGATTTGGCAACAAAACAAACAAAGTCATCGGGCTTATGGCATTGCTCTGGCTGGCAGCCTCAGGGCTTTATCTTTTAGCGATGGCCAGGCAATTTCCGGCTCACGATTATTATTTTCTGGACAGTTTTTTTCTTCCAGTTATGATTTTATTGGGCTTGGGCTTGCGTTTGCTGTCAAAAATTGAAAAGCCCTTTCAATGGGGTATTTTGATTATTGCTTTTGCTTTAAATGGCTGGATGCTCAAGCAAAGTTATGCCATTCAAAAAGAACGCAATACATTTAAAAGCTGGGACAGGACGGAAATTACAAGACGCAATTTTGAAGGTGGTGCAAGACTTTTAGCCGAAGCTGATGTGCCGTCCAATGCCAAAATTTTGGTACTCGATGCCTACACTACCAACGTACCGCTTTTGCTACTCGAACGCAAAGGATACACAGTGATTAATACAACACCCGAAAACCTCAGGCAGGCAATGAACTGGGATTTTGATTTCATTGCGATACAAAACCGATTTTTAGCCAGTGATATCAGGCGCAATTATCCTGACATCACACAAAAACTTCACCCTATTGCCAATAATGGAAAAATTGGTATTTTTCTAAAATGCGAAAACTCAAAACCCCTGTCATACAAAGAATTAACTCTGTTGGATCAACAACTTGTTTTATTAAAAGGCTCAACGTTTAAAAATCAACTTCCCGAATACAATTCCTCATGCGAAGGTATGGTTTTTGAGCAGGCATTTTTGCCCCTTGCTGACACTATTCTTCATGCCGGTACAAAACCTGAGATCAGCCTTTTTTTCGAAGCTGAAATTCATAGTGCAAACCTTCCCAAAAAACTTTTTTTGGTGATGGATGCCAGTTCGGACGATGGATCGAAGCATTACGAAAGTTTTGATCTGAAGCCTTTTTTCGAGGCAGATAGCACGTTTGGAAGACCAGCTTTGATGATGCAGCTGCCACAAAATATCGAGCAGGAACTAAAACTCAAGGCATACCTTTGGAATGCCGGAGAGCAGTATCTTTGTATTGAAAATCTTGACTTTAAACTGATACTATACCAAAATAAAATTTTCCCAATACCCGAATGATTATGAAGAATATTGATCAATTCAATCTGAAAGACAAAAAAGTGCTGGTGCGTGTAGATTTCAATGTGCCGCTCGACGACAAATTTAAAATTACTGATGACACCCGCATTCGCGCGGCCATGCCCACAGCCGAGAAGATATTGGCTTCCGGAGCTTCGGTTATTTTTATGTCGCATCTGGGCCGGCCAAAAGAGGGTCCCGAAGACCGCTTTTCGCTGCGTCACCTCATCCCGAATCTGGAAAAACAACTCGGACGAAAAGTGCAGTTTGCCAACGATTGCATTGGTGAGGAAGCAGTCGAGAAAGCCGCTGCTCTGAAACCAGGCGAAGTTTTGTTGCTCGAAAACCTTCGTTTTTACAAAGAGGAAACCAAAGGAGACGAAAATTTTGCCAAAAAACTGGCACTACTGGCTGATGTTTATGTGAATGATGCTTTCGGAACAGCCCACCGCGCACATGCTTCCACAGCTATTATTGCACAGTATTTCCCCGGAAGCAGCCTTTTTGGCTACCTGATGCAGGATGAGGTTTCGAACCTGGAAAAAGTGACCAGGCATCCCGAAAGACCTTTTACGGCTGTTTTGGGCGGAGCAAAAGTCTCCGGTAAAATCGAAATCATCAACAACCTGCTCGACAAAGTTGACAATCTCATCATCGGCGGAGGTATGATGTTTACCTTTATCAAGGCAATGGGCGGTAAAGTTGGTAATTCCCTGATCGAAGATGATTTGTTGGAAACGGCCAAAAATGCTGTTGAAAAAGCCAAAGCAAATGGCGTAAAACTCTTAATCCCAACGGATGCTTTGATTGCTGATAAGTTTGATAATGAGGCCAAACAGCAACAATGCAGTGCTGATGAAATTCCGGATGGCTGGATGGGTTTGGATATTGGACCCGAAACCATCGAAACCTTCACACAGGTGATTCTGGCTTCAAAAACCATTTTGTGGAACGGCCCGATGGGCGTGTTTGAATTCTCCAATTTTGCCAAAGGTACCAGTAGCATCGCTCATGCCATTGCCAAAGCCACAGCTTCCGGATGCTATTCGCTGGTAGGTGGAGGCGACTCTGTGGCTGCCGTAAACAAATACGATCTGGCCGATAAGGTGAGCTATGTTTCAACAGGCGGCGGCGCAATGCTCGAATATATTGAGGGTAAAGAACTTCCTGGCGTTAAAGCAATTCTGGAGGGCTAGTAAAACCAAAACATTTCATGAAAAATGGAGTAATTAAACTTTCCTTTTTTCATAAGATACGCTTTGCATTCAGGGCACTGGAGAATCGCAACTTCAGGTTGTTTTTCTTCGGTGCTTTGCTATCGTTAATGGGCACCTGGATTCAAAATCTGGCTATTGGCTGGCTGGTATATAAGCTTACCGATTCGGCGTTTTACCTGGGTTTGGTTGGCTTTGCCAGTCAGATTCCGGCTTTAATTCTAACTCCCATCGCCGGAGTTTATGCCGACAGGGTAAACAGGCTCAAAGTATTGATTGCCACACAAAGCCTGCCGATGGTGCTGGCTTTTCTGCTCGCCGGTCTCACTTTTTCCGGGCATATTACAGTAACTGCCTTAATTGTAATTGTCATAATAAATGGCATGGCAATCGCTTTTGATACCCCATTTCGTCATGCTTTTCTCCTCGAAATGCTTGGCGACAAAAAGCTTATTCCCAATGCAGTAGCTTTGAATTCTATGCTGTTTAACACGGCACGTTTTATTGGTCCCAGCATAGGAGGTCTGCTGATTGCCATGTTTGGCGAGGCAGTTTGTTTTTTGATAAACGGAGTAAGTTTTAGTGGCGTGATCATAGCTTTACTCCTGATGAAATTGCCCGGATTTGTGAAACCTGCAGCACACAAATCAGTCTTCAAAGAATTGAAGGAAGGCTTACATTATGCCTGGAATTTTCTGCCTACACGCTATATGATCAGCCTGGCGATGGTGATTAGTTTTTTCGGGCTTCCGTTTCAGTCGTTTTTGCCCGTGTATGCAGCAGATATTCTAAACGGAGATTCACAACTGCTTGGTTTACTTGTTGGTGCACTGGGAGCCGGAGCACTTTCGGGAGCCTTGTTTTTGGCTTCGCGTAATACTATCAGTCGTTTGCCACTTATGATTCGCAACGCAGCCTTACTTTTTGGCCTGGCACTGATGGCATTCAGTTTTTCAAAACAAAGCTGGCTCTCGCTGGTGCTTTTATTCATTGCCGGTTTTGGGATGATTATCAGCTTTGTTTCGACTAATACACTCTTGCAGACCGCAGTGGCCGAAGATCGCCGGGGACGAGTGTTGGCACTTTATAGCATGTCGTTTTTGGGTTTTACTCCCGTCGGAAGTTTGTTGTTAGGAACGATTGCCGAATACATTGGTGTGCCCTATACTACCTTGATAGCCAGTTCTATCTGTTTGATTTATGCCCTATTTTATGCTACAAAAGCAAAGCTGGTGAAGCGGCAGATTTTGTGATGTATCACTTAATCAAAAGATCATGATGTTGAACTACTTCAGTTTAAAGCGGTTTCTATTCGAAGAGATCTTCCTTGCTCAAACCATTAATCGATTTTTTGCGCTCGAGCAAATAAAAGATGAAATGAATTATTAAACCGATTCCCCAAAAGATTGCTATAAGGTAAACAAGCCTAAGGCTCTCATAATATGAGTTTAAATCCAGTAAAAACCATAAAATTCCTATTGAGTTGAACAGGAAGTAGGTGACAAAATGGAACCGAAAACCGACATCATTAAGTGGAATCGATTCATAGTCTTTTTTGCCAAAATGCCAGCCGATAAGAAAATTAAAGAAAAAGTAAATTATGGCAAGTATCCAGACGAAATCAAAATACTTGCATTCTAAACTGTAGCTCAAGCCATAGCGAAAAGCAACAGCACCTAAGAAAAAAGAAATCGCAAAATACATAAGGTTTGTTGTAAATGCTTTCATTTTTATTCCTCCTTATTTATTAGATCTTTGATACGTTTGTTAAAAAACAGATTGATATTTCTTTGGATGAAATTTTCAAGTAGGTCGTGACCTAATTCTGTTAAAAAATAATACTTTCGATCGGGTCCTTTGTTGCCAGTTCCCGTTTCAAAATCAACAACTCCAACATGTTTAAATTTTCTAAGCGTGCGATAAAGGCTTTGACTTTCGCATGTCATGGTGTATTCTGATTGCTCTTCGACGAAAGATTTTATTTCATCAACGTACTTTCTACCGTCCTTCAGCGAAAGAAAAATCCACAAGGTCAGTTGACCTTTTTTATACGTTTCCTCCCATGTAGCCAACAATTCAGTTAAAAGATTGCTATTTTTCATGATTTATACTTATAGTATTAAACAACATGTATAATACAAAAGTAATACATTAAATGATGGGAAAGCAAGTAAAATCAAAAAAAAAGTTAATTAGAACCGTCAACACCAATATAGTCCCTGACTATAAAGAGAAATTAATTGAACCGTTTACTTACAAAAGAGAACTAAAAACCTCAATAAATGATGAATTTCGGCGGCAATTCTCTATTTTTACAGCAAAAATTCATCCAAATGAAGAAATTGTTATTTTTCCTGGCAGTGATTTTGCTGCCTTACTACGGATTGTTTGCCGGCGAGGGCATGTGGATCCCGATGTTGCTCAAGCAACTCAACGAAAAAGAAATGAAGATCATGGGCATGCGCATCAGTGCCGACGACATTTATTCCATTAATAATACAAGTCTCAAGGATGCCATAGTGCTTTTTGGCCGGGGTTGTACAGGCGAAATTGTGAGCGATCAGGGCTTGTTGCTTACCAATCACCACTGCGGATATCGCCAGATACAGCAGCACAGCAGTGTCGAAAACGACTACCTCACCAATGGTTTCTGGGCTATGAGCAAAGAAGAAGAGCTTCCCAATCCGAGCCTCACGGTTACTATGATGAAAAAAATGGAGGATGTAACGCATCAAGTGCTCGAAGGCGTGAATGAAGAGATGACCATGGAAGCCCGTAAACAGAAAATAAAAGAAAATTCTGATGCGCTGATCAAAAAAGCCGAAGAAGAATCAGGTTATAATGTAACAATTAAAGATTTTTTCATTGATAATCAATACTATATGATTTATAATGAAATCTTTAAAGACATTCGGCTGGTGGGTGCTCCACCTTCCAATATTGGAAAATTTGGCGGTGATACCGACAACTGGATGTGGCCGCGACATACCGGAGATTTCTCTGTTTTCAGGATTTATGTCGATAAAGATGGCAACCCTGCAGAATACAGCCCTGATAACGTGCCTTATCAGCCTAAATCGCATTTGCCTATCTCTCTGAAAGAAATTGAAGAAGAGGATTTTACGTTTGTTTTTGGCTATCCTGCCCGCACCAGCGAATACCTGCCTTCGTTTGCTGTAAATTTGATTACCGAAGTAACCAATCCTCCCAAAATCAAACTGCGCGAAACCCGCCTGGACATCTTCAGCAAATACGCCAATAGCGATCCCAAAGTACGCATTCAGTATGCGGCAAAACATGCTGGCGTTGCCAATTATTGGAAAAAGATGATTGGTGAGAGTAAAGGAATTAGAAGGATGAACGGCATCGAACGCAAACAGGCTTTTGAAGAAAAATTTATGGCCTGGGCTGATATCGTAAAAGGCAATTTTGGTGGGATAATTCCTACATTTGAAAAAACCTATGGCGAGATGGAGCCGTATAGCCTGGCTTCGGACTATGTACGCGAAGCCGGTTTGGGAATTGAACTGATCAGTTTTGCTGCACGTTTCAATAACCTGAGTGAAGTCAACAAAGAAACTTCTGACGAAAAAATTCAGTCGCTTGTAAAAGCAGCAGAAGGTCAGGCAAAATCATTTTTCAAAGATTATTATCAGCCTATCGACCAGGAAGTTGCTGTGGCATTATTGAAACTTTACCGCGAAAATCAGCCTGCTGATTTCCGACCTGAAGTGCTTAATCTTATCGATGAAAAATACAAAGGTGATGTGAAGGCTTATGTAGAAATGCTTTTTTCTAAATCTATCTTTAATAAAGAAGCTGATGTGAATGATCTGTTGCGCAATTTTGATCACCGGTCTGCAAAAAAGATTCTAAAAGACCCTGCCTTTCAGGCGTATGAGAGTATGCGTGGTTTTTACGAACAGAAAGTTGGTCCGCATTTGCAACGGTTAACAGCACAAAACGACAGTCTGCAACGCATCTATATGAAAGCGCAAATGCTGATGCAACCCGAGAAGCGATTCTATCCGGATGCCAATTTCAGTTTGAGAATAACTTACGGATTAGTAGAAGGTTATCAACCTGCCGATGCAGTTTACTATGATTACTTTACTACGTTGGAAGGCATCTTGGAAAAAGAAGACCCGAATATTTATGACTATGTGGTGGAGGAAAAGCTGAAAACCTTGCATGCCACAAAAGACTATGGTCCCTACGGCGATAAGGACGGACATATGCAGGTGGCTTTTGTAGCCTCAAATCACACGACAGGCGGTAATTCGGGCAGTCCGGTTTTGAATGCTGACGGGCAGATGATCGGGATCAATTTCGATCGCTGCTGGGAAGGCACCATGAGCGATTTGATGTACGACCCGGATATGGGCCGCAACATTGCTGTCGATATTCGTTATGTGCTGTTTATCATGGATAAGTTTGCCGGTGCAGGTCATTTGGTAGATGAAATGACGGTGATTGAATAAGGCATAAAAAGCAAGCTGATAGAAGGAAAAGCAACTGGTAGGAATATCAATCGGTTGCTTTTTTTTTTGATGTCAATTATTTCAACAGATTATCTGTCTTGGCCGAATATTTTGATTATATTCAGAAAATTAGGCCTAAATTAAGGATTATATTCATAATATTTGGCCTAAAATTTGGAATTTATTGGTATGCAACTAATTTCCTTTTGAATTGTTATTTAGTTGATTTAATATCTATTCGGAATTTTCTTGCCTGAATAAAACCGCAGACCAGACAAACCTGTTTTTATGATGGATTCAAAAAACACATTAAATATACCTGACAGCCAATTACCCCGCCTGGTAATTATTGGAGGTGGTTTTGCCGGAATCACACTGGTTAAAGCACTGAATAAAAATGACTTCCAGATTGTGGTGATTGATCAGAACAACTACCATACTTTTCAGCCGCTCTTGTATCAGGTAGCCACGGGCGGACTGGAACCTGACTCGATAGCCTATCCTTTGCGTAAATATGTAAAACGTTTTGGAAACCTGTTTTTCCGGTTGGCAGAAGTGCAACAACTTTTGCCTGAAAAAAAACAACTGATCACTTCTCATGGTACCTTGAATTATGATTATTTGGTTGTTGCCACAGGTGCCCGCACCAATTATTTTGGAAATGCCAACCTGGAGCACTATACCATGGGGATGAAGACTGTTCCGGAAGCACTCAACCTGCGCAGCTTGATCCTTCAGAATCTTGAACAGGCCATCGTTACCAAAGAACCGCTGAAACGACAGGCCTTGATGAATTTTGTGATCATTGGAGGAGGTCCTACAGGAGTGGAACTAGCCGGAGCCTTAGCAGAATTGAAACGATTCGTATTCAAAATAGAATACCACGATTTGAAAATGGATGATATGCAGGTCTTCTTGATCGAAGGATCACCAAGACTTTTGGGCAGCATGTCGGAAAAATCATCTAAACGCACTCTGGGTTTTCTGAAAAATTTGGGTGTAAAAGTTTTCCTGAATTGCCACATCAACGACTACGACGGGCATAAAGTAGAGATTGAAAACGGCATACCTATTCCTTCTAAAAATGTGATTTGGGCTGCCGGTGTAAAAGCAGCACCGCTTGCAGGGATGGAACAGGCTACTACAGGTCATGGCGGTCGCTTGCTAACGAATGAATACAGCTATGTAAAAGGTTTTGAAAATTGTTTTGCCGTGGGTGATGTTGCTTTGTTGGAAGGTGATCCTCATTATCCAAAAGGTCATCCGCAGGTAGCGCCTGTGGCTATTCAGCAGGCAGAGCTATTGGCTAAAAACCTGAGCAGATTAATTCATCAAAAAACTTTGAAACCTTTTCGATACAAGGACAAGGGAAGCATGGCCACTATCGGACGTAAAAAAGCTGTGGTGGATGTTGCTGGTTTGTTTTTCAGTGGAACATTTGCCTGGTTTGTATGGCTTTTCGTACATTTGATGGCTATCGTCGGATTTAAAAACCGGCTGGCAACACTCTTGCAGTGGTTCTCAAATTATATCAACTTTAATAGTGCACTAAGGCTGATTATCAGGCCTTATCAACCAAAGAAATAGAATCATGGCCAAAACCAAAACCGTCTTTTTTTGTAAAAACTGTGGCAATGAATCGGCTAAATGGATCGGCAAATGCCCGGGCTGCGGCGAATGGAACACCTATGTGGAAGAATCTGTTGTAACGGGCAAAAAAGGTCTGTCGATTTCAAGTAATATTGTTATGCCCGGATCGGCAAAGCCTTTGCCGGTGCAGGAGATCAGCAGCACAAAAGTGGCTCGTATGGATATGGGATATGCCGAGCTGAACAGGGTGCTGGGCGGAGGTTTGGTTCCCGGCTCGTTGGTTTTGATAGGTGGAGAACCCGGTATTGGAAAGTCAACCTTGATGCTGCAGGTGGCCTTACAACTTAACGAAGTTAAAGTGCTTTATATCAGCGGAGAAGAGAGCCAACAGCAGCTCAAAATGCGAGCCGACAGGATTGGCATACGCAACCAAAGCTGTTATATACTTACCGAGACAGACACCCAGGAAATTGTTCGCCATTTTAAAGAGATGCAACCTGATATGGTAGTGATTGATTCTATCCAAACCCTGCAATCACCTGGTTTGGAAGCCACTGCCGGAAGTATTTCGCAGATCAGGGAGACGGCAGCCGAGATGAACAAACTGGCCAAAGGCTTTCAGGTTCCGGTATTTTTGATTGGTCATATCACCAAAGATGGCAGCATTGCCGGCCCAAAAATTTTAGAGCATATGGTAGATACGGTTATCCAGTTTGAAGGTGACCGGCATTATGGCTTCCGTATTTTACGGGCTATCAAAAATCGTTTTGGATCAGCTGCCGAATTGGGTATTTTCGAGATGCATGCCAATGGATTGCGCGAGGTGACTAATCCGAGTGAGATTTTGCTTTCGCAGCGCGAAGAAGCGGTGAGTGGTGTGGCAATTGCGGCTATGGTTGAGGGTTTGCGGCCCATGCTGATCGAAACCCAGGCACTTGTAAGTACAGCAGCTTATGGCACACCACAGCGTTCAGGAACTGGCTTTGATATGCGCCGATTGAATATGCTGTTGGCCGTGCTTGAAAAACGCGCCGGCTTCAGGCTGGCTGCCAAAGATGTGTTTTTAAATATTGCAGGCGGCATTCGGGTGGACGATCCGGCAATTGACCTCTCGGTGATTGCCAGTATTTTATCGTCAAGTGAAGATATCCCGATTGATTCAAAGGATTGTTTTGCTGCGGAGGTTGGCCTTTCGGGCGAAATCAGGGCGGTGAATCGCATTGAAGCCCGCATTGCTGAAGCCGATAAATTGGGTTTCGAACGCATTTTTATCTCCAAATACAACAATAAAGGGCTTGATACGGGAAAGTTTAAAATAGAAATAATTGCTGTGGCTTCTGTTAATCAGTTGTTTGAAGCTTTATTTGGATGAGTTTTTACTCGTTTCATACTTAAATTTGCCAATAAAAAACTGTTAATTTGTGTAGCATGGTCAACAAATTAACGTTAATTTGTGTACCGTGGTAGATAAATTTATAGTATTTTTGTAAAAAAGCTAAAAATGATTCACCGTTTTATTACAAACAGGATTTTAGAAAGCCTGGTTCCGGGTAGGGTTACTGTTTTGTTTGGTGCCCGCAGAACCGGCAAAACAACTTTGCTTAAGGCAATAACTGAAAAGTTAACTGAAAAGCGTGTGTTGATCCTTAATGGTGAAGACCTCACTGCTGCTGAGATTTTATCTTCGGGCAGAGCAGAAATTCTCAAAAATCTTACGCAAGATTATGATTATTTATTGCTTGATGAGGCTCAAAGTATAAACGGAATTGGTAAAAACCTGAAACTATTAATTGATACCAGACCCGAACTTACAGTTTTGGCAACTGGTTCAGCGTCTTTCGATTTACGTAATCAGCTGGGTGAACCTTTAACTGGTCGTTCTATTCATTTTATGCTTTATCCGATTGCTTTTGGAGAATTAAATCTGGATTATCTTGAAACGGTAAAAAAACTTCCTCAGCTGCTGGTTTATGGCTCTTATCCACAGATTTTAATGGAGGAAAACGAAAAAGACAAACGACGATTGCTGGAAAATATTAAAAATGGTTATTTGTTGAAGGATATTCTAATGCTCGATAATCTCAAGGATAGCTTATTCGTTTTGAACCTGTTAAGACTGGTAGCATTTCAGATTGGAAATGAAGTTTCATTCAATGAATTGGCTAATCAGATGGGCACCACCGTAAAAACTGTGCAACGCTATCTGGATATTCTGGAGAAAACTTTTGTGTTGTTCCGTTTGAATGGGTTCAGCCGAAATCTTCGAAAAGAAATCACTAAATCACCTCGGTATTATTTCTGGGATAACGGCATACGTAATGTGATCATCAATAATTTCAAGCCATTGGAGCAGCGGGATGATGTTGGGAAATTATGGGAAAACTATTGTGTTTCGGAGCGCATCAAAAAGCAGGTGTATCAAGAAACTTTTGCTGAGTTTTATTTTTGGCGCACTTACGACCAACAGGAGATAGATTTGCTGGAAGTGACTGATGAAGAAATTTCAGCTTTTGAATTTAAGTGGGGCAAAAAATCTGCACGTATTCCAAAGGCCTTCCAAAGCCAATATCCTGAAGCTGATTTTCAGGTTATTAACAAAGAAAACATGCGTGAATTTTTAACTTTTTAATTTCCCGAAGAGACAACCTTCAATCCTACGATACTAACAATTAAGGTGCTGATGAAAAACAATCGCCAAAAATTTACCGCTTCCTGAAAGAAAATGATTCCGATCAAAACTGTTCCCACAGCCCCAATACCAGTCCAAACGCCATAAGCTGTGCCCATCGGGATGTGATGCGTGGCTCTGTAGAGCAACCACATGCTCAGGCTCAGGCTGATCAAAAAAGCAGTAAACCACCAATAGGATGCTGGTGCTTCAGCGGTTCGCGCTTTGGAAAGCGAAGCTGCAAAAGCTACCTCAAACAGGCCGGCGATAATGAGTATGATCCAGGACATAATGGTCGCAAAATTAGCTTATTTTTGGCCAAAACAATTTTCGATGAAGCTTTCTTCCAAATTTGTCATCTGGCTAGTGCCGCTGGCTTTTGCCATTTATACACTCATCAACAAGCTTTATTTTGCTGAACTGTACCATTTCCTACAGGCTTATACAGCTGCTGTTTTGGCTTATTTCGTGGCTTATCTGTTGGTTGGTTTGCCACTTTTTATTACTGTGATTGTGTTGTTCGGGAGGCAGTCGTTGGAAACCTTGGCATGTCGCAATCCTTGATGAAAGGTTTCGGGTGGGCACTATTGTTTACCCTACCGATGTTCGTTGGCTACGCAATCGTGTTTGATTTTAATCAGGATTTGAGCTGGCGGCAGATCATGTTTGGAGCTGTCTTTGCCGGATTTTTTGAAGAAATGTATTTCAGGGCGTTTTTCTTTGGGCTATTGTTTCGCTACACGCGCCTGGGGTTTATCCCATCTGTTTTACTTGGAGCCATTATTTTTGGGTCACTTCATTTGTATCAAAGCAGTGATATTGGTGTTATGACAGGCATTTTTATCACCACAATTTTGGGTGCGGGCTTTTTTACCTGGCTGTAGGCCGAATGGAAATTCAACTTCTGGTTTATTGCCTGGCTTCACACACTGATGAACCTGAGCTGGATGCTTTTTGAAGCCGGTGATAATGCTTTGGGCGGAGTTTGGTCTAACGTGTTCAGGGTAATGACCATAGTCTTAGTAATATTCTTTACATTCCGATACAAATTTAAGAAAGGACAAAAATGGGAAATCAATAAAAATACATTACTGGTTAAAGTTTAGCATAGCAGTCACTTTTATGTATTACTCTGCTATGCTTGTATTGGTTGTGGTAAAGTGATAACAAACAAACTTCCTTTAGCGGGCTTGCTTTCAACCTGAATTGTTCCATGATGAAGCTTTACAAATTCATTAACGATCAACAAACCCAGTCCTGTTCCCTTTTCGCCGGAGGTTCCGGTTTCCGATTTTGAACTATCCGGTTGAAAAAGATTCCGGACAGTTTCAGGTGTCATTCCTACTCCCCTGTCCTTAATGCTAATTACCAGATAATCAGTACTACTTATCACTTTAACGGTAATATTTTGATCAGGATAAGAAAACTTGATGGCATTATGGCAAATATTCCGCAGCACTGACTGAATCATCCTGGGATCAGCCTCAAGCTGAATATTCTCTGGAATTTCTGTAATAATATTGATGTTTTTGATCGCTGCTTCCGGTTTGAGCTGTTTACAAATTTCACTAACCAAATCATTCATATTAATTGTTTCAACATTGAGTGGAAACATGCCCCGTTCGAGCCTGTTCCAATTGAGCATCTGATCAATCAGCAATTCCAGTCCAACCACTGTTTCGTACAGGGTTTGCATCATATTTTTGTGATCATCCATATTTGTAACCGGCAAATCCTTGAGCAGCATTTCCGTAAGATTTTTAAGGCCTGCTATCGGACTTTTCAGGTCGTGCGATATCACGGAGAACAGCCTGTCTTTGGCAGCATTAGATTTTTGAAGTTCCAGGATAAGTTTGGTTTTATGGAAAGTTAGTGCCAGGTAATTAGCAGCAAAGGTTCCCCATTTAATTTTATCGCGTTCCAACTGTTGTTTCCGGACATATCCTACCAGTATGGCTCCAAGTTTTTGATCTTCAACAATCATCGGAATTCCGAGCAGGGTTTTGGTTTTGAACTGACTGAAAGCTGTCAATTTTCGGGGATAGTGTTGCTTTGGATCATTAATTACTAACGGACTTTTATTTTCGAGAACGATTTGAGTAAAGGTGTTTTCTTTTTCAACCGGCTCCAGCTTAGTAAAATAATCATACATGGTTGCATGTGATGCCACCGGTATAGCAGTGTTATTCTTTTCGTCCCAGGCGGTTATATAGCACTCATCGGCATGCATGAGCTGCCTGAAACTTTCGGCCAGTTGTATCCAGTATTGCTTGTTGGTGGTGGGCTGTAAGGCCTGTTGCGAAAGCTGGTTGAAGTGTGCCGATCTGGTTTCTTTTTCTTCCAGAAGAAGTTGAACTCTTTTTTGCTCAGTAATATCAATTCCCGAAAACAGCAAGATTTCAATCCGGCCGTTGTCATTATATATCAGGTTGTTCTTCCAGATGAAATAATAGATGTTTCCGTTAAGGGTAATAAGTTTGGTTTCCAGGGTTTCTTCCGGCACTTTATTATTGCTAAAGCATTTATCCAGAAATGATTCTATTTCCTTCGTTTCCTTCCCATTCTTTAAAAACTTATACCATTTTTGACCTGTCAATTCAGGTTTTTCGAAATCAACCAGCCTGCATCCGGCCTGGTTGATCAGGCTGATGGTATGATCAGGTTTTATACCGATAATCACTGATCCTGCAATATCGAGGTATTGCTGTGCCTTATTTTTCTCGTTGATAATTTGTCTTTCGTATTTCCTTTGGTCAGTAACTTCGTGAGCAATGGTAAGCAGTCGTGGTTTTTCGCTGATTCTAACGTTATAGGTTTGCACCTGAAGGATGATCAGGTTGATTTCATCTTTTTGCACCAGCAATTCGTAAGGCTTGCTCGATTTTCCCATGGCATGTTGTGCCAACACACTGGCTATTTTTGGGATTTCGCTCAAAGGCAGCTGCTTAAGGTGCAGCAGGTTTTTACCTACATAATCTGATTTGTTCAACCCAAAAAGTCTTTCAGAAGCAGTGTTGGCATCAATCAAACGTCCTTTGATATCGGTAAGTATATAAGCTTCGGGGGCTTGATCGAATAGGATTTTTACGCTGTTCAAACTGTCTTTCAGCTGTTTTTCCTGAACTTTTTGCTGGCTAATATCCTGAATATAAAGCCAAATCATGCGCTCTCCATTGTCTTTGAAAAAACTTTCACCACGAATAATCACGGTAACCGTGTGTCCCTCCTTATGAAAATACTCCTTTTCGTAAGGGCCAAAAGAACCGGAAATATAAAGTGCCTCTGTTTGGATTCGATCAAGTTGATGGTAGTGCTTTGGTGTTATATCAAGATAAGTGAGCTGTTGTAATTCTGTTTTGCTATACCCCAGCATTTTACTCAACATTGGATTACAATCGGCAAAACGCTTTGTGGCAGAGTTTATAATCGTGATGCCAATAGGTGCCTGAGAGAATAGCTGTTTGAGTAAGGTTTCTTTCTCGTTTTCGGAAAGCGGAAGCCCTGAAGTTAACATTCCATTCTCCTCATTTCTATGTCCTTTTGCAAAATGCACTGGTATTTTTGGCATTAATAAGATAAACGACTGTTGTTCATCCTGCTCGAGTATGCTGATTTTCCAGTTTATCCTTACTGTGCGATTTTTCAGCCGGGTTTCAAAAATAATTTCTTTTTTATCAGTAAAACCCTGCTTTATTGCCTCCATTTCAGTGAAAGAAGGAAGAATTTTCATTATCGACAACTCCTTCAGTTCACCAAAAACCTCAACAGCAGCATGATTTGCAAAGCAAATCAAACCAATATTATTGCAAACGATTACTGGCTCTGGCAAGTCATGAAGCACTGATTGATAAGGTAAATTCATCGGTTTTAGCAGCTTTATTTCGAAAGCCAGTTCTGTATCATTTCAAACAGTTCGGCAGGCTTAAAAGGTTTGGTGATATAATCGTCACAACCGGCATTCAAACACATAAAGCGGTCGTCGTTAGCGGCATAGGCTGTAACGGCAATAATTTTGAGATCAGGATTGAGCACCTTAATTTGTTTGGTAGCTTCCAGTCCATCCATTACAGGCATTTTAATATCCATCAACACCAAATCAATATTATCATTCTCTTTAACAAGATCCACTGCTTCGCTTCCGTTTCGGGCATAGAGCACGTTAAAGGGTTTCGATTTAAAAATACGTTTGGTGTACAAGATATTCAGGTCTTCATCTTCTGCTACCAGCAATGTAGGCCATTCCTGATTTTTCTCAGTTTGAAGCGGTTTTTCAACGGGTTTAAAAATTTCCATGTTAAGGGCAGATTTTAAGGGGATATGAATAAAAAATGTGGTTCCTTGGCCAATGACAGAATCTATTTTGATGCGCCCTTTCAACAGATGCACGAGCCCTTTTACGATGGTAAGACCCAAACCGGCACCTTCCTGATTACGTGTGCTGGAAAAGTCTTCCTGTATAAAAGGTTTGTATATCTCGGGCAGGGCTTCCTGGCTGATCCCTTTTCCGCTATCGCGAACAAAAAGAACCAGTTCATCATTTTGCGTTTCGAAGCCCATATGGATAAAGCCACTTTCGGTGTATTTTATAGCATTGGTTACCAGCTCGTTAAATATCTTATAGATATACCCCCGATCGGAATCCATTTGTGTTTTGAGGTAGGGATCAGCAATCAGCATTTTCAGTTCAATGCCTTTAATTCTGGCCAAAGGAAGATGCTTTTTATAGATTTCATTCAGCAAAGAAGTAAGGTGAATGGTTTCTACATTAAAAGGCATATTGCCCGACATAAGTAATGAAACATCCATGATATCGTTAAAGGTATCCGTGAGCCTTTCGACGCTTGTTCCGAGTGCTTCAATAAAGTCGAGGCGATCGTCCATGTTAAGCTCAGGGTCAGAAAGCAATTGCGAGAAACCAACAATGCCATTGAGGGGGGTACGAATTTCGTGTGAAATATTATTTAAAAATGCTGTTTTCAACCGGTCGCTCGCCTCTGCTTTTTCGCGTTCATGAGCCAGCGCAGCATTTTTTTCGAGTATTTCTTCGTTTTGATGTTTGAGCTTATTGTTGAGGCTGCTCAACTGCTGGTTTTGCTTTTCGAGGATTTGATGGTTGCTTTTTAAGAGCTGCTCTGTTCGTTGCTTTATCTTGAGGTTGGTAAGCAGTTCGGCAAAGATTTGGAGCAGTGCCAATTCGCTGTCAGTAAACGATTTGTATTGCTTCACTGCATCAAAACCCACGTAACCCAGGCATTTTTGTCCTTCCATCAATGGAATGGTGATCAGAGATTTTATTCCCTGAGGTTCCAGAAGCTTATACAACTCGCTGTCGCTGCCAAGTTGTTCCAGTCGGTCAACAGTTGTTAATTCTCCTTTTTTATGAAAGTTTACCCAATCCGGAACCAGATGGTTTGGAACTCTTTTCAGATTATCAATTTCGGGAGAGATACCTTCCGAACACCACTCATAGGTATTGGTCATGTATTCTTCTTCCCACACATAATCAAAAATATAAACACGATCAACACCGGCAAATAAACCAATTTGTTTCAAAGCATCGTTTATCGCATCATCGGTTTGTGAAACAGGCAGATTGATGAAACGGGTTGCCAGATGGGTCAGAATTTGCAGCAAGCGGTTATTCATTAAAAGGGTATTCTCTAACTGGCGAATATTAGTTATCTCGCGCAGCATAAGCAAACCACTGCTGCTGTTCATGGGTGATATCCGAGCTTCATAAGTAAGTTTTTGATTAGATATGGAAATCATCAAATCAAAAACCTGTGTTTGTTTGCTGCTGTTGGCTCTCTTGAGTGCCAACAGTATTTTTGAGCTTGTATGAGCGTCAAACATACTGTTGATATGCTTCCCTTTTTCAAAATCATTGTGGGCAAAAGAGGGTTTTTCCTGCTGAAAGGAATCAATAAGTATTCCGGATATATCAATGATGTACATCAGGTCGGGCATGGCTTTAATCACAGCTTTCAGTCGCAAGGTGGTTTCGCGAAGCTTTATAGCCGAACGACGCTGTCCGGTAATATCCCGGTTAATGCTGCCAAACATATAATTACCTTCCAGAACAACTGGAAAAAGTGTTGTTTGAATGATGCGTTCCTGCCCGTTTGGCTTAGTGATGATACGCGTCTTAAGCTCATGAATCCAGCTGATGTCTTTGCGTTGGAGCAGATTGATTATTTTTTTGCGAATGGTGGCGACACCTTTGGTCGATTTGTTTTTGCTTTCATCCGAACTAAGCAAATACATTACATCCCAAATGTACTGGCCAATCATTTCATCAGCTTTGTAGCCTGTGATTGTTTCTTCACCTTTGTTCCAAAGGGTGATTTTACCCTCTTCATTAAACAGAATCAGCCCTTCATCGCTTTGCTCTATCACCGCCCTGAATCGCGCTTCGCTTTCGCGCAAATTTTTTGACATTAACTTTTCCTGTTTGCTCAGGTTTTGCTCGGCCTGCTCTATCAACCAATAATTGGCATTTTCAACTTTAATCATGGATGCCCTAAACTTCCACTCTTCATCATTATTCCTGAGTAATAGGCTCATTACACCATCGTCCGGACTTTCCTCCCCGATAATTGCAATTTTATTATCCAGTTCGTAAGCTTCAAAGTTGCTTGTATCAATTCCGAATGCCTCTGATGCCGAAACATTGGCATAACGCAGTTTAAAGTTAACATCGCTTATCAGAACCCAGTGCCTGAGCTTATCAAGGAGAGCGGTATTGGGAAAAGAATGCGTTGACATAATTATATAACTTGTTTTGTTGAACTATATTTGATTGGTGGTTTTAAGCCAGGAGAAATATTTTACAAATTACTAAAATCTAAATATATAACTAAATTCAAATCTTTCCGGGGAGTAGTTGACATATGGATTGTTGTTTGGAGTGCCTACTAAGTAAATCTCATGAGTAACCACCTTTTGCAGTTGCTTCTGACAAGAGTTATGGCCGTAAAATTAATTGTTTCGCAATTAAAAGACAACAATCTATCGGAAAATAAGCCGGAACAGGATTTTAGGTACTGGTTTTTTAGTTGATTACCAAATCACCGGCCAGTTGCATCAGGCTGGTTTCGCTTAGTTTTACCTGCAACCGGGCACTAAGCAACCGGCTTTCGGCTGAGATAAAATTTCGTTGAGCTTCTCTGAATTCAAGCCCTGACAAATCACCGAGTCTAAAACGTTCGGTTGCAATGATCAGATTTTCGCGGGCCACCAGCACATTGTGCGTTTCCATATTCAAAAGTTGAAGCTTGTTGCGATAACTTTCAAACTGCTGATGCAGAGTAGTTTTCATCTCGTTTACGATGGCTTCCAGATTTAACCTGCTACTTTCGAGCATTATTTTGGCGTTTTGTGTTTCTCTCCTGAGGTTTAACCCATCAAAAAGATTCATCCTGGCACTCAATCCGTAAGTTAAACCCTTGGTTTGACTTGTTTTGAGAAATCCGGCTTCAGCATTTTGATCATTATAGGCATATCCAAGATTAAAATCCAGGCTGGGAGCCTTGCGTCTTTTGATTTCTTTCAGGCTCAACTCGGCCAGATAAATATGCTGGCTACTCAGCCTGAGAGCAGTATTTCGGGCAACCATCTTTTCTTCCAGCATTTCTTTCGAAAGTGCAGGGTTGATGGCAAAGCTGTCGCTCACGATAAATTCAGTTTCGGGCACCCTGCCCAACAGATTGTTGAGACTTGTTTTAAGCTGAATCAAATCATTATGGATTTCGAGCAGAAGTGCACTATCGGCATTACGATCTACCTCAGCCTGAAGCAGTTCCAATCGCGACCCGGCACCAATATCAAGCATTTCTGATGCCAGCATCACCCTTTCCTGATCAACTTCCAGTGTTTTTAAAATTACCTCTTTTTGTTTTTCCAGTTGTACCAGGCTATAATAGGTCGAAAGGACATCAAAAATATTATTCTCAACGGTGAGCAAAAGCTCAAGCTCGCTTTGCTGCTCCAGCGATGCCAAAATATCAGCCCGTGTAAACATCTGAAGACCATCAAAAAGTGTCCAGTTAAGCTCGGCAGCAGCTGAAAAGGCATCAGCTTTTGCTCCTTTCTGGTCATTGATCTGGCCTGTCAAGAACTCTTGTTTTGAATCCGTTACACTATAATTTTGACCCGCATTAACATTGATATCCGGAAGAAATCCGGCATTACCAAGGGTGTTGTTATTTTCGGCTATTTGAAGATTTGATCTTTGCAAGCGGATAGCATAATTATTTTCGAGACCAATACGCACAGCATCTGCTTCTGTAAGCAGCGTTTGAGCTTGCAAAAGAGGTGTCGAAACTAAAATCAAAACTAAAACTATGACGGAGCGCAACATGGCATTTGTCTTTAAATTATTCAATTAGCTATTGGTCTGTTGATCATCTTTCAGCTCACCCACATTCGACACTGATTTTTGTTGTTCCGAAATATAGGCATACATCGCAGGTATCACAAAGAGTGTAAGCAGGGTGGCAAAGGTGAGCCCGCCAATAATCGCTGTTCCCATTGCCACGCGGCTTTCTGATCCTGCCCCGAGTGCCAATGCAATTGGTACAGCACCTAAGATTGTTGAGAAGCTGGTCATCAGGATAGGCCTGAAACGTGCCACAGCAGCCGAATGTATAGCTTCGAGCCTGTTTAGACCCAGGGCTTTGCGCTGATTGGCAAACTCCACAATTAATATCCCATTCTTCGAAACCAGCCCAATAAGCATGATAATACCGATCTGACTAAAAATGTTTAAGGTCTTACCAAAATACCAGAGTGTGAGTACAGCTCCCGCCAATGCTAACGGAACGGTGAACATAATAATAAACGGGTCACGAAAACTCTCGAACTGAGCCGAAAGAACCAGATAAATCAAGACTAGTGCCAGTAAAAAGGCAAAAACCAGGCTCGAACTGCTTTCCTCGAAATCTTTGGAAGCCCCTGCCAGGGAAGTACTAAAGGTGTCATCCAGCACTTCTGCTGCTATACGATCCATCTCGGCAATGCCGTCGCCAATGGTTTTTCCATCAACGGGATTGGCCGAAACAGTAGCCGAAACATAACGGTTGTAACGGAAAAGCTGTGGCGGATTGGTTTCTTCAACAATTTCTACCAGGTTAGAGAGCTGTATCATCTCTCCCACATTGTTTTTCACATACAAAGTCTTCAGGTCGAGTGGTTGATTGCGGTAAGATCGTTCCAGCTGACCAATCACCTCGTATTGCTTGCCATTCATGATATAATACCCAAAACGCGTCCCGCTTAGAGCAAACTGCATAGTCTGGGCAATATCCTGTGCCGAAACACCTAATGTACGAGCCTTTTCTCTATTGATAGAGATCTGAAGCTCAGGCTTGTTGAACTTAAGGTTGAGATCAGCCACCTGAAAAACCGGACTTTGATTTACTTTCTCCATAAATTCGGGAAGTATCGCACGCAGCTTCTCAATCTGATTCGACTGTATCACATACTGCACAGGCAATCCACCACGCTGTGTTCCAATGGATTGATCCTGAATAACAAAGCTGCGGGCAGCCGTAAGTTGCGACATCCTTGCACTGACTGCATTTGCAATTTGCTGCTGACTTCGCTCCCTTTTATCGGGTTCAACTAATTTTAATCGGGCAAAAGCTGTGTTAACTGAACTACTGGCACCAAAGCCCGGCGATGTAACTGTTACCAGAGAATAAATTTCGGGAACTTCCTCCTGAAGCGCATCAATCATCTCTTTCACATAATCTTCCATAAACTCAAAGGTGCTTCCTTCCGGTGCAGTAACAACCACACGCATTCCCGACCTGTCTTCGATAGGTGCCAGCTCCGAAGGCAGATTTTTGCCAAGTCCATAAATAAGTAAGGCCGAAAGACCAATCACCACAAAAGCCATCCATTTAACTTTCAGGAAAGCCGTTAATGAATTGGCATAAAGTGAATTGAGTTTTTGGAAAAAAGGTTCTGTGGCCTGATACAACCAATTATGCTTTTCCCTCTTTTTGAGGATTTTGGTCGAAAGCATGGGTGTGAGTGTGAGTGCAACAAAGGACGATATGATAACCGATCCGGCCAGCACCACACCAAATTCGCGAAACAAACGACCTGTGATACCTTCTAAAAAAATAACCGGCAAAAATACAGTTGCAAGTGCAATAGTAGTTGCGATGATAGCAAAGAAAATCTCAGCCGAACCTTCAATTCCGGCTTGCAGCGGCTTAACGCCTTTCTCAATCTTACTATAAATATTCTCAATCACCACGATGGCATCATCCACCACCAAGCCAATAGCCAAAACCAGGCCCAACATGGTGAGCACATTGATTGAGAAATTGGCAATGTACATGATAAAAAATGAACCTACCAACGAAATAGGAATCACAAGCACCGGAATGATGGTAGTGCGCCAGTCGCGGAGAAAAAAGAAAATAACCAGCACGACCAAAACAAAAGCCATATAGATGGTTTGTTCCACCTCCTTGATTGAATCGCGGATAAAATCGGTATTATCAAAACCTATTCCCAGTTCAATATCTTCGGGCAAATCCTTCTGAATCTTTTCGACCCTGCGATAAAACTCATCAGCAATATCAATATGATTGGAGCCAGGCTGAGGGATGATCACATTTCCGACCATAGGCACGCCATCACGACGCAAAATTGTACGTTCGTTGAGTGGAGCCAACTCAGCATAGCCAATGTCCTTAAACCTCACCAGGCCATGTTCGCCTTCTTTGATAATGAGGTTGTTAAACTCTTCCGGCGTTTCGAGGCGGCTGAGGGTGCGAACTGTTAGTTCGATGGTATTTCCTTCTATCCGGCCCGAAGGCAACTCAAGATTTTCGCGCAACAAGGCATTTCTTACATCCAGGGCACTCAGGTCGAAGGCAGCCAAACGGATGGGATCCATCCAAAGCCTCATGGAGTAACGTTTTTCGCCCCAAATTTGGATAGCACTTACGCCAGGTATAGTTTGCAAACTTTCTTTGAATGTACGTTCAGCTATTTCGGTTAACTCCAATAGTGATCTTTGTTCGCTCTTGATGTTCAGGAAGATAATCGGCGTGGCATCAGCATCAGCTTTAGAAACGATGGGAGGATCAGCATCAGGAGGAAGGTTTCGCAAGGCACGCGATACACGATCGCGCACATCGTTGGCAGCGGCTTCCAGATCGACCGAAAGGTCAAACTCCACGGTAATCGTGCTACGTCCGTCGCGGCTCACCGAAGTGATCGTCCGGATACCATCGATACCGTTTATAGATTCTTCGAGAGGTTCGGTTATCTGCGATTCAATCACATCGGCATTGGCTCCCACATAGTTTGAGCTCACCGTGATAATAGGCGGATCTACACTTGGATACTCTCTTACGCCCAGCGAAACAAGACCAATCAATCCAAAGAGGATAATCAAAATGGACATTACTGTAGCCAGAACAGGACGACGGATACTAATCGATGAAAGACTCATAACTTAGTTTATTCCAGTGATTTGTACTTTCATTCCTGATCGTAGCTGCAACAAGCCGGTGGTTAAAACCGTATCGCCGGGCTGCAAGCCGGAAATTATTTCAACGGCTGATTCCGTTCGCAAACCAGTAGTTACATCCACAGCCTGTGCCAGACCATTGCGATACACAAATACTTTATGTGTTCCCATTTCGGGTATGAGTGCCTCGGCCAGAAGCTGCATAGTTTCTTCGCTACTGACCAAAGGAATGGTGACGCGTGCAAACGAGCCTGGCACGATCTTCAGCCCTGCATTTGGATAGATTGCCCGCACGGGCAGCGAACGAGTTTTGGCATCGATGCGTGGTTCCAGGGCATAAATTTTGGCAGTGAAAACACCCGGAGTATTTTCAACACTAAAACTCACCTCATTTCCAATACTGATATAAGGAACATAACGTTCGGGCACACTAAATTCAAGCTTAACGGGCTGTGTCCGAACCAGTGAAACCATCGCCATGCCCGGCGACATATAACTGCCTTCGCTGATAAGCCGCAGCCCTAGCTGGCCGCTAAAAGGAGCTCTGATCATCGTTTTGTCTAGTTGAGCCTCTAAAAGCGCAGCTTCGGCTTCGAGTGTGCTAACCTCAGTGAGTACCTGATCATAAGACTGTTGACTAATGCCTTGTTTTTTAAGTAATTGGCGTTGGCGCTGCTCGCTCTCACGGGCAAGCTTTAGCTGATGCTTGTTGCGTTCAATCTGTGCATATAAATCAGCATTATTCAAGGTTACCAGCAACTCACCTTCTTCTACTCTGCTGCCTTCATCAAAATGAATTTTCACCACCTGGCCGGCAATTTCAGCTGAAACATCCACCTGTTCATCCGCCAGAATTGAACCACCAGCTATCAAGGCATCCGTAAGCGGTGCTTTCTTGATTACCATTGCCTTAACAGGTAGAACTGCATTGGCGCGCGAAGGCGAACGCAAAGGATCAAACTGCTCCTCACCATCGAAAAGACCACCTGACAACATCAGCCAAACAAGTAAAATCAACGCCAGACTAAGGCTTATAAGCTTGATAAGCGTATTTTTCTTCATAATTTTTATTGTTCAGTAACTTAACCCAAACAGATACTAAAAGTTCAATTGCTGGTAGCAGAAACCGATTTGAAACCCTGCAAAAATAAACTTTTTCAGTTGCTGTTGATTGCCCAAACGATGAAAAAGCACAAAGGAATCAATGCAAAAAACCAAATAGCCAAAGCGGAATTTTATTCGCAAAACCAAACTCCAGATCGTCCGCTGCAATAAATGCATTTTCCAGGTTTTTGATTTGCCTGCGTCCTTTTGTTTTACAACCAATCTCAATGGTATAGCGGTTGTCGATAAAAAAAACGGCCTGTTCTGCAATTTCCACCCGATGCTGATATTTCAACTGATTCACAAAAAATGTTTCGCGCATATTTCCTGTATTCATCGTATCAGACGAAAGCGCAAACATCAAATTGGTATTCTCAAGAAATAACTTGTCGGGTTTTTGTAATCTTGTGATTCCTTTACTATCACGGTAAATATTGGCTATCAACTGTGCCTGATTCAAATACCAAAGTTATGACAGTAAAGTTTCGCGGTTAATTCCGATGCGCTCGCTAAGTTTGGAAATATTTGGCGTGAAAGGAGCCGAAACAGCAATGATATAAAGCAGCTGCTTGATTTTAGGCAGATACGCGAGATTCAAATGTTTTAGCTGCGGCAACTCTATCTCAAGAATCATATTAACAACTTCTTCAAGCCTTTGAAAATACAACGCTGCTTGCTCCAAAAAAACGGATAATACCTTCCTTTATGGTATTGCGTAAAAAAATGAAGCGGTTTTATCTGCTTCACTATGTGTTGGGATATTTCAGCATGATTTTCAAGAATATCATCTAAAGTGTAAGCTTTGAAATTCGTTTGATTGGTCAGATTGAGGTATTCACGAAATGATAATCCTTGCAGCGTATAAACAACAGCCCTGCGACTGAGATCAGCCCGGGCATTTAATATTTCGAGCAAAGATGAACCTGTGAAAACGATCGAAAGTTCCGGATAATCATCATAAATATTCTTGAGTTCAACCGACCAATCAGGATATTTATGTACTTCATCCAGAAAAAGATGTGTACCACCCTGCTTTACAAAGCTATCCGCAAGTTCACTGAGCGTATTCTTACTGAACCAGATATTGTCAAGACTCACATAAAGTGCCTTTTCCGGCATATTATCGAAATTGAGCTTGATGTATTGTAACAATAAGGTCGTTTTACCAACACCCCTTGCTCCTTTTATACCAATAAAATGCGCTTGCCAATTGATCTCGCGCATGATGCTTCGCACAAAATCTGTTTGTGTGAAAACGATGCGTCTTTGGTATTTTTCAATTAAACGTTCCATTGTGATTGCCTTTGAATTATAATGAACTTTAATTTTTGCATGATGCAACCAACAATTTCACAAATCATGCTTTATTTCCAAACTTACACAGTAAAAAAAATCCAAAAACCTCTGCAGGCTTCTGGATTTTTAATTAAAATTTCACACCCTATCAATGCGGTTCATTGCCTTGCTGGCAGCAGTCGGGCAACTTATCATGGGCTTCCTGATCGGCAGGCAAATCATCGGCATCGTAGCCAATTTTAGTGATGGCCTTTTTCAGACTTTCCTTGTCGTTTTTACCTTTTTTGTAGGTAATGCTGATCACTTTGGTTTCTACGTTTAGTTCAACCGCTTTTACGCCCTTCTCAAAAGCCAGATTTTTCTCCAGCCTTTCTTTGCACATGCCACAAATGGCCGAAGTTTGTATTTCGACGGTTTCTGTTTTCTTTTTCTTGTCGCCTTGTGCGAAAAGACTAAAAGGAATAATCAATAATAAGCTGATCATTATCAATGCTAACTTTTTCATAATCATTCATTTTTAAGGTTATTCAATTGTATATCTCAAACCGGCATAAATCTTTATCCCATTGATCGGCCCCCAGATAATACTAGAATCAAAATAAGGCCCGAAAGGTTCATTGGCCGCTAAAATTGGATTATTTTGTTTAAAATTTGTCAGGTTTTCTCCGCCGAGGTAAATATCCCACTTCTTGAAAAACTTAGTCACCTGTGCATTCACAATGGTGTAGGCCGGCGAATAATCCTCCAAACGATAAGGCTCAGGATTACCAGTTGTTGAAGGCAATCGGCTAACTCCATTGAATTGCGTGGTAAGATCGAACTGCCATTTACGCAAATTGGTGGCATACGAAAGGCTTACCAAGCCCTTGTATTTGTTTACCAGCGGTTTTTCCTGCAGCTCGTTGTTCAGCGTCATTTGTACATCATTAAAACGCACGGCTGCCGTCACATCAAGCCCTCTAAGCAATTCATAATTAGCTTCCAGCTGGATGCTGTTTGAATAAGATCTGCCATCCAGGTTATAAACCAACACTTGCTGGGCATCGGCATCGCGATCGAGAATTACCTGATTAATAAAATCGGTTCTGTAAATATCCAAACCGATGGTTAATTCCCTGTTGTTCAAATCAATATGCTTGCTGAAATTTAAGCCATAATTCCAGGCTTCCTCCATCTTTGGCTGTTCGCGCACCACTAGCTCTCGCGAGGAAGCCAGCACAGAGGTGTTTTCGGCAAGAATATTGGCAGTGCGATAACCTTTTCCGGCTGAAAGACGCAGGATATTATGTTCGTTAAATCCGTAACGAAAATGAACACGTGGTGTGGCAAAAAAGCCAAACTCATTGTGGTGATCCAAACGCATACCCGCAATCAAATTGAGCTTGGTGCCATCGCTATAGGTATATTGATAAAACACACCCGGAACACTTTCGGTTCTGTTAAAGGTGCTGTCGTTCAGTTGCTCCTCAAAGCGATCGTACAAATAGCTGAAACCTGTTGTATAGGTATGTCGCGTGTCGCTTATATAACTCTGAAACAGCGCATTGCCATAATAACTGTATTGTGTGCCTTCGTAATCTCTCAAACCAAAATAAGTATCCATATGGTGATAGGTAAACTGTTGCTGAATTCCCAGGCTGGTTTGCGGGCGCGAAAAGATAAAACCGGTTTTCAGGAAAGTTTCCACACGTTCGGTAAGCAGCTCGATGCCATAGCCATTGTCAACATCGCGTGGTTTATCCGGATCAAAACGCATTTGTCCTCCCCGGCGATCTTCCTTTAAACCTTTGATACCAAACTGCCCTTCGAAGTTTTTGGCATGAAAATCCGTCCGGGCAAAAAGATTGTATTGCGTATAAAGCGGTTCATCCAGAAAGACATCGCCATTGTTATCATGCTTAGTTCCATTGCGGCTCCAGTGCCCCATCACCATGGCATGCATATGATCATTAAGGCTAGTTTTTGTATTAAAATTTATCTCGCTGCGACCCATATGATCCTGAAAAAGATTCAGAAAAAACCGCTCGCTTGTTTCTGCCTTTTTATATTCCACATTGATTTGACCGCTGATGGATTCGTAGCCATTTAAAACTGAGGAAGCCCCTTTGGAAACCTGAATAGATTCCATCCAGCTGCCGGGCACATAGCCCAATCCAAAGGAAGTGGCCAAACCACGAAGATTTGGAATGTTTTCGCTCATCATCTGGGTGTAAATACCACTCAGACCGAGCAGTTCGATCTGTTTAGCTCCCGTAACGGCATCGCTGTAAGAAACATCCACGCTGGCACTTGTTTCAAAACTTTCGGAAAGGTTGCAGCAAGCCGCTTTTTGTAATTCACCAGAAGTGATGGTTTGGGCGTTTACAGTGCTCAAACGCGACACGTAATTGGTCTTGGCACGATTAACTACCTCCACTTCGTCAAGGATTTTGCTGCCCGACATGATATGATCATATTGATTTTTATTATGTGGTGCATGAATGGTGTCGTTGGCATAGCCTACAAAGCTAAAAACCAGCATATGGGCGTTAGTATCACGTTCGATTTTGTATTTACCTTCCCCATCGCTTATCGTGCCGGTCTGTGTTCCCGACCAGTAAATATTTACGCCGGGCAGGGGCTGCTCACCCTTTTCACTTTGCTCATATACGGTTCCATTTATTTTTTGAGCCTGAGCTGAAATAAAAAACAGCCCCATTGCTCCTATTATCAGGATTTTTATCGTTTTAATTTTCATTGCTTTAATCTGTTAATACATGATTATCCGACAGAAGCCGGATAAGAAAAATCAAGAAATTCTACAAGATTAAAGCAGCTGGTGCGAAAGCTTTAGTTGTGAGCAGGCTATCAGGAATCTTAAGCCACTGCCTAAAGTGCCTGAATCATCCGGAGCATCCGAAAGGACTGTTGTTTTGTTTTCTTCAGCTACCGGAATAATTATTTCATACAATCTGACGGCCAGCGTTAAAAAATGATTGAAAACAATTTTTACATTGGGCAAATCGAATTCGGTAACAAGCTTCACATATTTCGTAAAATCAGTGCAACAAGTTCCGGTATCAAGCCTATTATGGTTTACCTCACAACAAGATTTCAATGAATCCGCCGGTAAGGTTTCAAGCTCGCAGGTCATTCTCTGATGATCGCAGCTAATATTTGAAGCAAATAAACTTTTCTCGAGTGTCTTTTGTGTACTGCAATAATGCGCATTAATTGTAAGGCCAACTGTACCAACAAAGATAACGACAGCCATCACCAGCGCAAAAAATCGCATGTACCAAATCTGATTCATGACACAAAAATAGGTATTAATAGCTGAATGATTGTTAAAAAGTTTATAATTTCAATGTATTGTATTGGCCTTTTGGTTGTTAAAAAATCTTAATCAAACCTTAACATCAGCCGAAAACGATTGCAAGTTTATCTGAAATTGGATAAAAGACCTATCTTTGGGCAACAAAAATAACAGTAGATATTTATGTCTGATTTCAAAATTTTAACTACCGAAATACGGAAAGGTATTGCCATTGTGGTCATCAACAGGCCGGAAGCCCTCAATGCCCTCAATACATTATTTTTTGAAGAAATGGACTTGTTGATCGCACAGTTAGCTCAGGATCAAAGCATTCGTGTAATGATCTTAACCGGTGAGGGAAAAGCATTTGTTGCCGGTGCTGACATTGCTGAGATGGTGGATAAAAATGCTGACGAAGGCTCGGCTTTTGGCAGCCGTGGTCAGCACACATTTCGTTCGCTCGAATTGTTGCCATTTCCTGTAATTGCTGCTATCAACGGCTTTGCTCTTGGTGGCGGCCTCGAACTGGCCATGGCTTGCGACATTCGTATCGCATCTGCCAAAGCTAAATTTGGCCAGCCCGAAGTGAACCTGGGTCTTACTCCAGGTTTTGCCGGAACACAGCGCCTGCCTCGCCTGGTTGGACTTGGCAATGCCCTCTACCTGCTCACATCTGCCGAGATGATAGATGCCTCAACAGCTTTGCGTATGGGTTTGATTCAACAAATCATCGAACCCGACCACTTGCTCGATGAAGCATTTAAACTGGCCGAAACAATCGCCAAAAAGGGTCCTCAAGCCGTGCGAAAAGTAAAAATGCTCACCCGCAAAGCCCTGGAAACAGACCTGGAAACAGGCAGCGAACTGGAAGCCGATCATTTTGGATCGCTCTTTGGCAAAAACACTGAAGGACATGAAGGCATGAAAGCCTTTCTGGAAAAAAGAAAACCAAACTGGTAAATAACCCAAAAAATAACACCTCTTATGACTTACGACGAACGCTTACAACAGGTTGCAGTACTCGGAGCGGCAGGAAAGATGGGCAGTGGAATTTTACTGCTTACCGCTGTGGAAATGGCCGACATCAGCCTGAAACCTGAAAACAAAGGAAAAACTTTCGTATTAAATGCCATTGATCTCTCCGATGAGGGGCTGGCCGGACTGATGGATTATCTGCGCGTGCAGGTGATTAAACTTGCCGAGAAAAAAACCGTCTGGCTCAGGCAAATGTATGCCGACAGAGCTGATCTGGTCGAAAACTACGAAATTATTGATCAATATGTGAATGATGTGATCAAACTGGTGCGCCC
>DJWN01000107.1:0-8000 GCA_002440975.1 Bacteroidales bacterium UBA6229 | reverse complement strand
CATTTTTATAATCCTCCTGCTGTTCAAAAACTGGTTGAGTTAATCGTTACTCAAAATAGCCAGCCCGAAATGAAACAATTTGCGCTGGACTATGCCAAATCACTTCGTAAAGTGGTGGTTCCCAGTAACGACATTGCCGGCTTTATTGGCAACGGTCACTTCATGCGTGATGCCTTGTATGGCATCAATCAGGCATTGGAACTGGCCAAAAACAGGCCTTTTTATGAAGCTGTTTATATGATCAACAGAGTGAGTCAGGATTTCCTCATCAGACCAATGGGAATATTTCAGTTGATTGATTATGTGGGCATCGATGTGGTGCAATTTATCATGAAAGTGATGAATCCTCACATGAAGGATGAAGAACTACACAGTCCGATACTGGATCAATTGATGGAACTTGGCGTAAAAGGCGGACAGCAATCTAGTGGTGCACAAAAAGACGGTTTCCTGAAATACGAAAAAGGAACTATCACGGCTGTTTACGATCTTAAAAAACAAGTCTATGTTGCTGTAGATGAATTTGCTGCCTCCTGCGATCAGGAATTGGGTGAGCTTCCGGAAGGTCATAAACCCTGGAAAGCCGCTGTGCGTATTGCCAACAAAGACAGCCATTTTGGACCCTATTTTGACGCCATGAAACAAGCCAATAATACCGGTGCTAAACTTGCTGTAAAATATGGCCAAAACTCCAATGCTATCGGGCGCAGGCTTGTGAGCGATGGCGTGGCCAATCAGGATGAAGATGTGAATACCGTAATGCTTACTGGTTTCTTCCATGCCTACGGACCCATCAACAATTATTTCGCCTAACGCAAAAAACTGAAGATTATGCAGAAAAAACTCTATATGACAGCCGGTTACAATACCGTATCACTTGGAACCGGCCGCAAAGAATTCAATCCTAAAAAAGAACGTCCAGGCCTTGAGCATTACATCAGCGAGGCCGGCAAAGGTGTTGTAAAACAAATTGGCGATGCCAATAAAATTGACGAAACCGTGATTGGCAATTTCATGGCAGCACGGTTCAATAAACAAGCCCATCTGGGTGGTTTTGCCGGCTTGGTTGACGACAAACTCGAATACAAACCCTCGCTAAGTGTAGAAGGTGCCTGTGCTTCGGGAGGCCTTTCACTTGTCAGCGGCATGCGTTCGGTGTTGGCAGGGACTGCTGAAGTAGCCCTTTCGCTCGGCGTAGAAGTGCAAAACACAGTTAAAGCCATCTATGGGGCTGATATTCTGGCAGGAGCCGGCTGGTACCAAAACCGAAAAACAGGTCATGCCTATTTCTTCCCCGGACAGTTTTCGGATCGCGCAGGCGTGTATTATGAAAAATATGGCTACGACTATGCGCGTGCCGGTATGCGACAATGGTTTGTAAATGCCATTGAAAATGCCCGTCTCGATCCTGATGCACAGGAACATCACAATGCCACTTCTGATCTTGCAGGTTTATATGACAAAATGAAGCCCAACGGAAAAGCTTTTGTTGATCACCTGAATGTGCTCGACTGCTCCAAAGTTTCTGATGGTGCTTCAGGTATTCTTGTAAGCTCAGAAGAAGGCCTGCAAAAGCTGGGCATCGACAAATCACAAGCTGTTGAAATTGTCGGCTGGTCACAGGTAACACGCAATATCACCAAAGACCCTGTTGATCCAGTGGAGCTCACCACCATCAAAAAAGCAGCCGAAAAGGCACTGGCCATGGCCGGAATCACTCTGAATCAGGTAGCTACCGTTGAAACACATGACTGCTTTAGCATTGCAGGATTGCTGGCTGTTGAAGCACTTGGCCTGGCCAAAAAAGGCAAGGGTGCTGAATATGTGGCAGCCGGAAACACTGCCCGCAACGGAGCCTTGCCCATGAATACTACAGGCGGACTGATCGGTTGGGGGCACCCAACAGGAGCCACTGGTGTGCATCAGGCCGTTACCATCTGGCAACAGCTGACCGGAAATGCCGGACAAGCACAGATCAATATCCCAGCCGAACGACCTTACGGCATGACCATCAATATGGGTGGGGATGATGTGACTGTTGTTGCCATTGTTTACAAAAAAGGATAACAAACCAATAATACATAGCCTATGAAAAAATTTGCAGTTGTTTTAGCTGGTTGTGGTGTTTACGACGGTGCTGAAATCCATGAAGCCACCCTGGCGATGCTGGCCATTGCTCAGGCAGGAGGCGAATACCAATGCTTTGCTCCGGATATTGATCAGCATCATGTGATCAATCACCTCACCGGAGAGGAAATGCCTGAAAAAAGAAATGTACTCATTGAAGCAGCCCGGATTGCCCGCGGAAACATCAAGCCCCTGAGTGAATTTAAGGAAACTGAGTTTGATGCTATCCTTTTTCCGGGTGGCTTTGGTGCAGCTAAAAACCTTTCTACTGTTGCTTTTGACGGTGCCAATGCCAAAGTCAATCCCGAGGTGGAAAAAGCCATCAGGACAATGAATGCAGCGCAAAAACCCATTGGAGCCATGTGTATTTCACCCACCTTTGTTGTAAAAGTACTTGGAGAAGTAGATGTGACCATCGGAAGTGACCAGGGCACAATTGAGGTGATCGAAAACATGGGAGGCATGCACGTGCACACCGAACATGGCGATGTGGTGTATGATGCGTCCAATATGGTTTTCACCACACCTTGTTATATGCTCGAAGCCACCATCACCGACATCTGGGATGGTGCCTACAACCTGGTGGATGCCATGATGAAAAGCATGAACGGCGAGGTTGAGGAATAATTGCACTTTTATGATCACCTCGCTTTTTGGCATTAAGTACCCCATCATACAGGCCGGCATGATCTGGTGCAGTGGCTGGAAACTGGCTTCTACAGTGAGTAATTCTGGCGGATTGGGTTTAATTGGTGCCGGCTCCATGTATCCGGAAGTGCTTGAAGAACATATCCGTAAGTGCAAAGCCGCCACGAACAAACCATTTGGCGTGAATGTACCCTTACTATATCCTGATACAGAAGATCTTATCCAGATAATCATTCGCGAAGAAGTACCTGTGGTTTTCACATCTGCCGGCAATCCTGCTAAATATACATCACGGCTAAAGGCCGCAGGTGTATTGGTAGTGCATGTGATTGCCAATCAAAAATTTGCGCGTAAAGCAGAAGAAGCCGGAGTTGATGCGATTGTTGCCGAAGGCTTTGAAGCCGGAGGGCATAATGGCATAGAAGAAACCACTACCATGACGCTCATACCACTTATTAAGCAATCCGTAAATATTCCGGTGATAGCTGCCGGAGGTATTGCTACCGGCTGTCAGATGCTGGCAGCACTGGCATTGGGTGCCGACGGAGTTCAGATCGGTTCGCGATTTGTAGCAGCCACCGAGTCATCAGCCCACAAAGCATTTAAACAGGCAATTATTACAGCCGGAGATGGTGCTACCATGCTTAGCTTGAAACAGCTTATACCCGTAAGATTACTCAAAAACGCCTTTTACGATCAGGTAAAAGCTGCTGAACTGGCCGGTGCAGATCCCGATGTGTTAAAAAAAATCCTGGGAAGAGCGCGAGCCAAAAAAGGCATGTTTGAAGGCGACCTGAAAGAAGGTGAACTTGAAATAGGACAAGTTGCTGCCTTGATCCGTGAAGAAAAACCTGCTGCTGAAATCATCACCGATCTACTTACCGAATTCAATGAGGCGCGTAAAAAACTCTCACAAGAACAATATAATTTTTAATTTGACCATAAAAAACAAAAAAAATGAATTTTGAATTTACCGAAGAGCAGCTGATGATCCAGCAGGCTGCCCGCGACTATGCACAGCGCGAACTGATTCAGGATGTAATCGAAAGAGACTACAAAGCTGAGTTTCCAGCTCATCATGTAAAAAACCTGTCCGATCTGGGCTTTATGGGCATTATGGTTGATCCGCAATACAACGGAAGCGGCATGGATACCGTTTCTTATGTGCTGGCCATGGAGGAACTAAGCAAAGTGGATGCCTCTGCCAGTGTGATCGTTTCAGTAAATAATTCGCTGGTATGTTTCGGTCTGGAAGCCTATGGATCGGATTATATCAAAGAAAAATACCTGAAACCACTAGCCGGTGGTGAAGTGATAGGGGCTTTCCTGCTTTCGGAGCCCGAAGCCGGAAGTGATGCCACCAGCCAACGCACCATTGCCGAAGACAAAGGAGATTATTATCTTGTGAATGGCACCAAAAACTGGATCACCAATGCCAATTCTGCTTCAACCTACGTTTTAATTGCACAAACGCATCCCGAAAAAAAGCATAAAGGTATCAATGCTTTTGTGATTGAAAAAGACACTCCGGGCATCACTCTTGGGCCCCATGAGGACAAGATGGGGATGCGCAGCTCCGACACCCATTCGGTAATGTTTAACGATGTGAAAATCCCGAAAGAGAATCGCATCGGAGAGGATGGCTTTGGATTTAAATTTGCCATGAAAGTGCTCGAAGGCGGCCGTATTGGTATTGCTGCTCAGGCACTCGGACTGGCTTCCGGAGCATTGGAGCGTGCCGTGGCTTATTCCAAAGAACGCAAGGCTTTTGGCACCGAAATCGCTAACCATCAGGCAATTGCTTTTAAATTAGCCGATATGGCTGTAAAAGTTGAAAACGCACGCAACCTCTGCCTCAAAGCTGCCTGGCTTAAGGATCAGGGTAAGCCATATGGCGTGGCCAGTGCCATGGCCAAACAATATGCCGCCGACATCGCCATGGAAGTGACCACCGAAGCAGTTCAGATTCACGGCGGATACGGTTATACAAAGGAATACCATGTGGAACGTTTGATGCGTGAAGCCAAACTGACACAAATTTATGAAGGCACTTCCGAGATTCAGAAAATTGTGATTTCGAGGGATTTGCTGAAATAAATGTGATTGTTTTCAAAAAATCTTAAGCACTTCATCGCGAATTGACAAAAGCTTTGATAACTTTGCGCCCCTGATTCCATAGAGCCCTATGAGTTTAAAACCCTGGAAGGATTCGGTGACGCAAGTCTTTTATCCCAAGCTCCTTACGTCTATCCGTACATACACCCGCGATCAGTTTGTTGCCGACCTGATTGCCGGAATTATTGTTGGCGTAGTAGCACTGCCTCTTGCAATAGCCTTTGGAATTGCTAGCGGTGTTGCTCCCGAACGAGGTTTGATCACTGCCGTAATCGCAGGTTTCCTGATCTCTGCACTTGGAGGCAGCAAAGTACAGATTGGGGGTCCAACGGGTGCCTTTATTGTGATTGTTTATGGCATAGTGGAACAATTTGGTGTTGATGGCCTAATTGTTGCCACCATCATGGCGGGAGTTATTTTAGTAATAATGGGCGTATTACAACTTGGAACCCTCATCCGTTTTATGCCCTATCCTATTATAGTAGGCTTCACCAGTGGGATAGCCATTGTGATTTTTTCGTCACAAATAAAAGACCTTTTTGGTTTGCAGACTTCAGCAGCTGTTCCAGCCGATTTTCTGGAAAAATGGAATTTTTACTTTCTTCATTTTGATGTCGTAAACTGGTATGCCCTGGCATTGGGAATAGTAACGGTGCTGATAATAGCTTTTTGGCCAAAAGTGAATAAGCGTATCCCGGGAACCTTAATCGCATTGCTCTTAACTACCCTTGTGACCACCTTCTGGGATTTGCCTGTTGAAACCATTGGAAGTCGTTTTGGGGCCATCAGTGGTGGGTTAAAAGCCCCGCAAATTCCGACTATCAGCTTCGACAGCTTCAGGCATTTGTTGGTTCCGGCCTTTACAATTGCAATACTGGGTGCCATTGAATCACTACTTTCGGCTATGGTAGCCGATGGTGCCACCGGTGAAAGACATCGCTCCAATACTGAGTTGATCGGACAAGGAATTGCCAACATCATCACCCCGCTTTTTGGTGGCATTCCGGCAACAGGTGCCATCGCCCGCACCATGACCAATATTCGTAATGGCGGAAAAACACCAGTGGCAGGCATCATACATGCGGTTGTACTTTTGTTGATTATGCTTTTTTTTGGTCGTTATGCACGATTAATTCCTATGAGTACGCTGGCTGGTATTCTGGTAGTGGTGGCCTATAATATGAGTGAGTGGCGTTCGTTTAAAGCATTGTTCAACAACAGCAAAAGTGATGTGGCTGTTTTGCTCACAACCTTTTTCCTTACGGTTTTGATCGATTTAACAGTGGCCATTCAGTTTGGTTTGCTGCTTGCCGTTTTGCTTTTCCTTAAGCGTGTGATTGAAACCACTGATGTGGCAGTTTTAAATATGGTAGTTGAAGCAGAAAACAACGAGTTTGCAGATGAAGGAGAAAGTCTTCAAATACCAGAAGGTGTGGAAGTTTTTGAAGTGAACGGCCCCTTCTTTTTCGGTATTGCCAATAAGTTTGAAGCTGCCGAAAAGCTAGCTGGCGATAAACCCAAAGTGCGTATCATCAGGCTTCGGCGGGTTCCATTTATTGACTCAACCGGCTTAAGTAATCTCAAATCATTCATTCACAGGTCGGCACATAACGGTATTCAGATAGTGTTTTCGGGTGCCGGAAACAAACTTGTGGCCAGTTTGCGTAAAGCAGGTATAATTGACGAAGTTGGCGAAGAAAACAATTGCGTTGATATTCAATCTGCTATTGAAAGAGCAGTACATGTAATGAAACAATAGCCATAGATGTTATTTGTTTGTTTATCAAAGTTTTATCGACAAGACAAATACTAACAACTATTTGTACCTTCGTCCAACAAAGCATTGAAAGAGACTTTATCTTGTCAATAAAAGCTTCCTGATTCAATTGAACTACTTATTAGAATCAGGAAAGTTGACTCACTGGCAAGCTTGTTCTGAAAAATTATCGTGATGACAAATACCCCTAAATCCCGATTGCTTCTGCCCGATTTGCTCAAAGGCATAGCGGTGGTGATGATGGTTCAGGTTCATCTTACCGAGCTTTTTGCTTTACCAGCATTTTATGAAAGCACTGTTGGGAGTTTATCATTATTCATGGGTGGACCGCCGGCTGCTCCGCTTTTTATGGCTGTGATGGGTTATTTTGTGGCACGAAAAGCAGCACCACCCCTTTCGCTTCTCATGCGCGGAATCAAACTCATCGTGTTGGGACTTTTGCTTAATATCGGCCTGAACTTCAATTTGTTGATCAGGTTTTCTCAAGGAAAAATAATCGGAATTGATCCCTGGACCTTTGTCTTTGGTGTGGATATCTTATTTCTGGCAGGAACCAGCCTGATTGCTTTTGCCGGCTTCAAAGTGCTATTCAAAAAGAATTTAATCTTCTGGTTGATAACTCTTTTGATAACGATCCTGGCAAGTAGTCAGCTTTCAATATTTGTCAGTGAAAAACGTTCGGTTTTATTCATCCAGTCGTTTTTCTCTGGCGTAACATCCTGGTCATATTTTCCATTCTTTCCGTGGTTTAGTTATCCTTTGGCAGGATATTTTTTCTATCTACTGTCAAAACAATACAATTTAGCCCGCTTATATAATTTCATGGGAATCATTTGGATAGTACTTTTATTTGCTCTTTCTGTAAGCTTTTCCTTTGGTTTTAAAACAAGTATAAACCTGTCAGCTTATTATCACCATGAGTATCTCTTTGTAATCTGGGTCATTGGCTTTTTGATGTGGTGGACAATCAGTTGGCAATATCTGGGAAAAAGGATACCCGACAATTTTGTTTTTCGTTATCTGCGATTTTGCGGCAAAAATGTAACTGTCTTTTATATAATACAGTGGTTGCTTATCGGGAATATTGCAACGGAGCTGTATCGTACACAATCTGCATTGCAATGGCTGATGTGGCTGGTAATCATACTAATTATCAGCAGTTTGATGACTTATACTTACATAAAGCTAAAAGCTGTTCTCTCAATAAACAAGATACTTTAAAACCCTTACTGGGAAACGAACAACAATTCTTAAAAGGCCAAAAAACTCTGATAGCCGGAAAATAAAATCAATTTATACCCCTGATTCTCTCCGTAGCTCAGTTGGCAGAGCA
>DJWN01000130.1:30088-35176 GCA_002440975.1 Bacteroidales bacterium UBA6229 | reverse complement strand
CGCTCGAAGACCGTAAACTCATCAACCCATCAACCCATGAACCCATGAACCCATGAACCCATGAACCCATGAACCCATAAACCCATAAACCCATGAACCCATGAACCCATGAACCTATGAACTCATCAACTCATCAACTCATCAACTCCCCCTCAAAGTCCCACTTCCAAACTAAACTTAAACCCAAAATTCTTGCCCACTTCATCATATCCATAGGGGCCGAAACGGTAAAATGTTCCTAATCCAATCTTCAGGGTTGGCAGTTTCAAGAGCCTGTTTATCAATAGTCCACCTTCGTAAAAACCATGTTCCATTGTATTGTAGCTTATTCCGTGATGCAGTTCAGGATGTTCAAGGCTTCCGAGCCCGACATTCAAAGCCAGAGCAACTTCTGGTTCAAATTTATTCTTACGCAGTAGCAACTTCCCCAAGCTGTGGGTCAAAAATAGTGCTCCAAAGCGGTCTGAAAGAAATTCATTTGTTCGCATGGTGCCAAAGCTCTCGGGAGCATAAAGTGCAAATCCACGATAAGTACCCGGTGCATTAAAAAGTTCTGTTGCCGGAAGCAATTCATCAGCTATACCACCCAGCAGACTGATCGTTGTTGTGCCGAAATAGGGTGTAAAAAAACTATAATTGGTTTTCATCTCAATTTTTTCTCCCTTGAAGCCACCATTGAATAACTGATCGCTAAACTGTGTATAACGCAGCCACAAAATGGGATAGTCAGAGCCAAGCGATATAAGGTTACGGGTGGTTTGCATAAATTTCTCCTTTAAGGCAAAGCGGCTCTCTAGCTGTATCCTGGTAATACGAAAATCACTTTTGGGATCTTCCTCTGTCACAAACTGATACAAATCCATTGCGGTTTTCTGCTCTGATATCAATGCAATTTTCCAGTTGAAATGCCGCAGAGCCCTGAATTGAAATCCGGCAGTGGCGGAACGACTCATATCCATATTGTTGATATAAAAAAGTCTGTAATTGTCAGGCGACCAGGGATTTTCGCTTTCGTTAAACAGGGCAAATCCTCCACGTTCAACAGCTTTATAATGATAATCAAGCCAAAAACCGGTGCTTTGGGTTCGGTTGAAGTAGGTGTTGAGTTTCAGACCGTATTTCGCTGTCAGATCGCCAAAACCATAGCCCCAAAAACCAGATAACCTGAGCTTTTGCGAGAACTTATCGTTGGTTTGCAAACCAAGTCCCAGGTAAACACCTTCATAATCATTAAAACGGATCAGCTCTTTCAGGTTTAGATCAAATTTGTTAATCGGAATTTTTCCGGTCAGCAGGGTTTCAAAACTTTTAGCAATACGGTCGAATTGATTGGCTTTGCCCAGGGAATCCATAAAGCGATAGGTTTCAATTGTTCGCTCATTAAGGCTGTCGATACGATGCTGCAACCAAAAGTCAGCATCTTTTTCTGCAACATCAGTTGCTACTTCGATGGTGATTTCCGAAAACTGTTTTTTCACCAGGGCGGGATTCAGCACTATCTCGCGCAGATAACTTTTCCCCACGCCAACCAGGGGATAATTGCGATCGGCCTCCGACATCACGGCATTACTGAGCAGAATATTGGTGTTGAGCTGCACCGGAAACCATTGTTGGCCTTCAATTTTTTCGTACATCTGCTGTATCTCAATACTAAAGCCTGTTTCTTCGCGATCGGGTTTGGCGGTAATGTTTTGAATGGCCCAGCCATCGGAGCGTATGTTCATTACGCCTTTCAAACCGTCGAAATTGGTGTTGCGCAGCGGCCTGAACGAAATGGTATAAAGTGTATCTTTTTCATTCACTGCGTTTTGCTGTTCCAGAATAAAAAGATATTTGCGCTGGCTGCCCTTACTAATTGGATTGATGTAGTTTTTATCTGCGATACGAATCGTCTCCTGATAAAAACTCCTGCTTTGAATTTGCGCCATTAAAAAGATAAAGATGGGATCCTGAAAGCCAGAGATTTTTGTGGCCAAAACTTTTTCGTAATTGCGATCGGGTGCCATGAATTTTCTTTCTGTCACCGTTTCCATCATAAACAGATCGCGCTGGCGCAGAAATTCGCGGGCTTTTTGATTGGTGTCGGAAACAGCTGTATCTGTTGGCTCTTTTTGCACATAATTCAGGGTGTCGATGGTCAGAACCATTTTATCATAAGCCGTATAGGCAAAGGATGACAGCTTCTCGGGATTGTTTTTTGCGCTGTAAAGCAACACACTGTCGATAATCCGATGTGCCGGATTGATGCCGGGACGCACGACTATTTCTTGCAGGTCGATGCTTTGCACTTGCAAAAAGATCACAAGGGTTTTGGGATGGCTTTCGAAATGCTGCTCATAAGCCTGATAGCCCACATAGCTCATCCTGAGCTGATAAACAGGCTCGCTGCTTATCAGATGGAATTTACCATCGATATCTGTGGTGCCACCAAATATTCCATCGTTCAGCACGATATTCACAAAAGGCAGTACCTCATTGGTTTTGCTGTCTT
Organism: Bacteroidales bacterium UBA6229; assembly: GCA_002440975.1. Taxonomy (GTDB): domain Bacteria; phylum Bacteroidota; class Bacteroidia; order Bacteroidales; family F082; genus UBA5536. The sequence goes on along the minus strand of DJWN01000130.1, from coordinate 32,685 downwards.
TTACCAATCCTTTCAGTTCATATTGCTGTGCCTGCGCGAAGCCGATGCTAAACACTAAAATAAGTAGCAGGAAAATAATTTTTGACTTTGGCTGCATCATACTGCAAAATAAGCTTTAAGTGTTTCCAGGGTATCTTGTCCGGTGATAATGTCCTGCGCCACCTCACCTTCGTGAAGCACCACAATGCGGTCGCATACTTCGGCGATGTGATTGAGGTCGTGGCTCGAAATCAGGAACGTAGTACCATTTGTCTCCTGAATTTTTTTGATGAGTTTCACAAGCCGGATTTGAGTAGTAGGGTCGAGGCTGTTGAAAGGCTCATCCAAAACCACAATCTCCGGATTGCCCATCAGTGCAGCTGCAATACCGGTTTTTTGCTGGTTGCCCATCGAGAGATTGCGGATAAGTTTTTTACGGCCAAGCACTTCACCACTAAAAAACTCCTGCATATTATCTAAAAAGGCTTCAATATCACCTGAGCTCATGCCTTTGGTTTTTCCAACGAAATCAAAAAATTCCTCCGGACTTAAAAAATCAATCAAGAAACCCTGATCCAGATAGGAACCGAGTTGATGTTTCCAGTTTTCACTTTTTGCTACATTTTCGCCATTGATGTTCACTTCTCCCTGATCGGCACGTATCAGATCGAGCAGCAACCTGAAAAGTGTTGTCTTTCCGGCGCCGTTATTACCTACCAAACCGAAATTTACGCCTTTTTCAAATTTTAACTCGGGAATGTTCAACACGGTGATTCCGCTGTATGATTTCTTTAAGTCGTTGATTTGTATCATGTTGTTCACTATTTTTTTGTTTAATTTTTTTCTCTGAATCCTTCGGCCATCTGGTATTTTCTGTCCATCAGGTTTTGCTCGATCAGCTTGGCAAAAGCTGGTCTGAAAGCCAATGCCAGCAGACCAAAACCACCTAAAACCAATATGCCTGTCTCGGGCTGACCAAACCATTTAAAGGGCATATATATCACGGTAGGCAACACAAAAGCAGGCAACATCACCAGCCAATGTACCGTGCTGGTTCCCTGGTAATTAAAAGCACTTCCTTTGTTCAGCATCATGGCTTTTTTGTTGTAAGTGGCAAAGAATAATGCCATCGGAATCAGAATTCCCAGGTTGAAAAGAGCCGTTGCCGTGTTGATCATTAAAATACTTTTACCAAAATAGAGGTAAGGGAGGGTGAGGAACCAGGCTACAATTACTACAAGCGTTGCCACATAAAGCTTTGCGCGAATATATTGCCGCATGGGGATGGGCGAGCTGATCAAAAAATCCCAGTAACTGCCTTCGTAGGCAAAAGCATATTGTAGATAGCTGAGCATAAGGAAACCGGAGATAAAAATACCGATAAAAATCATAAAGCCACCATCGCTGCTGTATTCTTCGTTGGGATAAAAAATAAGCCCGTAGGCCAGGAAAACAGGTGCAAGAAACAAAATAGATTTGGTGCGTTTGTTCCTTAAAAACAGTTTGATATCCAGTAGCATAACCTCACCGATGATGCCAAAACGTTGAAGGTATCCAAAACGGCTGCCGAATGCAGTGTCTGTTTTGGCTTTGCTGATTTCCTCCAGGTAGAGTCTTTGTTTCAAAAAGCGGTAGTTGATTCCATAAGCCAGCATAAAAGTGAAAAGTGGGATAAACCAGAGAATTTTGTTTTGCATCATGGCATCGATCAAGGCAGCAAAAAGATCGCTATAGGAATACCAGCCAAGATACTCGCCGAGAGCCAATAAGCCAATCAATCCCAAAATCAAACTTACGGTTTTGAGGCTGGTAACCATGAGTTTTTTAAGCCAAATAACCAGATAATTGATGGTGAGCTCGAAAAACAGCATCCCGGCCAGCCATATCCAGGCAGCAGTTGTTCCTTCATAATAACCCACTTGCTTAAAGGCAAAAGGGGTAAACAATATAAGGCTAATTAAAGTGAAGAAGTTGAACTTTCCCTTGATCAACATAAAGTGGATCAAAGTACTTTTTTTGATAGGCAGATTTTGATAATGTCTTATTTCGAGGGCTGGCAGTTGTTGCATGAAAAACCGGATCACAAAGCTGCCAACGAAATACCAGGCAGCAAGCTGATAAAAGGATGTTAGCACTTCTGATTCCTTTACGATCTCGTGCCAGCTAAAGGCCAACAACAATGAGAGCCCTACGGCTTCGGCCAGCAGGATAAAGGCCACAAAAATGAGCAGAATATTAAGTGCCAGGCTTTTTTGCCAGATCGTCGATCGGCGTGCCTGTTTCATTTGATGATTGATAAACTGAAAAGCAAGCATAGGTGTTGATTTGATGTGGTTGGCTTAACAAATATTATGCGGAATTTTATAAAAGTTTAATAGCAAGTATTTTGAGTAATATTGCATGGATGATAAGCCAACTGATTTAGTAAAGAAATGAACAGTATTGTACGGTTTTGAACAACTACTTCAACTTTGGGTTGTTCTGATGTCTGTCCTTATCCCGTATGGTTTTTTTATTCAGATTGGCTTGCAGGGCCTCGGTGAGGTCAATACCGGTTTGATTGGCCAGACAAATTAACACAAACAACACATCCGCCATTTCGTCGGCCAGGTTTACAG
>DJWN01000130.1:516-29961 GCA_002440975.1 Bacteroidales bacterium UBA6229 | reverse complement strand
TATTCTAGCGGTAAAAATAAGGATTTGTTTTAAAATCCCCACATTTAGGTAGAGAGCCTAAGCTAATTATTTTTAATTTTGGTAATTAAATACTTAAAATAAGGATAATTTATCAATAGTTTTAAAAAATTAGAAATGAGTGAGTTAATAAACAATTCCGATAATCGTAAAGCCACTTTAAAGCAGTTGATTCTGCGTTTGCATGCTGGCGAATCAGAACAGGAACTGCGCAAAGAGTTAATGAGTTCGCTTCAATCCATCCCCTATGGTGAGGTGGTTGAGGTGGAGCAGGAGCTAATCAGCGAAGGACTTCCAGAGACTGAAGTTTTAAGGCTTTGCGATGCGCATTCGGCTGTTTTGCAGGGAAATGTAGACATGAGTGGCAGCAAAGGTATTCCCGAAGGTCATCCTGTTGATGTGTTTCGCGAGGAAAACCGTGCATTGAGATTGCTGACTGCCCAAACGCGTGAATTACTGGCCGAAATCGAAAAGCTTCAATCGGAGGTTGTAGGAGCAGAAATTTATAAGTTACGCGGCTTTTTTAACCAGCTTTTTGATGTCGACAAGCATTACCAACGCAAAGAATACCTGCTTTTCCCTTATCTCGAAAGGGAAGGCATCACCGGACCTCCAAAGGTGATGTGGGGCAAGCACGATGAAATCCGTGAGCAGATCAAAGGCACCATCGAATTGCTCCAAACAGAAAATATTTCACCTTCCGATTTGCTCGCCGCTGCTGAACTTGTGCTTATTCCTGCGCTTTTTGGTGTTGAAGATATGATCATCAAGGAAGAGGAATTTCTATTCCCGATGTCGCTGGACAAACTAACAGATATTGATTGGTACGAAATTGCCAAACAGTCTATCGATATTGGTTTTTGTCTGTACGATCCGCAAGTTGACTGGAAACCTGATTGGTTGCCCAGACAATCAATCAACGAAGCACAAAAGACGGGTGGTCATGTGCAAATGCCTTCGGGAAGTTTTTCCGTTGAAGAACTCCTGGCTATTCTCAACACCATTCCGGTGGATATGACTTTTGTGGACAAAGACGATAAGGTGAAATATTTTACTCAGGGAAGCGAAAGGATTTTTACCCGTAACCGTTCCATTCTGAATCGTGACGTAAGGCTTTGCCATCCGCCGGCCAGCGCGCATATCGTGGATAAAATCATCGATGATTTCAAAAGTGGAAAACAAAATCGGGCACCTTTCTGGATCAACAAGGGCGGAAAGTTTGTGCACATCGAATATTTTGCGTTGCGCAACGAGCAGGGCGATTATTTGGGCACATTGGAAGTGTCACAGGATTTGACCCATTACCGCGCTCTGGAGGGTGAACAAAGAATTTTGTCTTATAACTAAAGCAAGAAATCATGGAAGAAAAACTCATTATAACACCCAAAACCAAAGTTTTACAACTCATTGAGGCTTATCCCGAACTGGAAGGTATATTGATAGCCTATGTGCCCGCTTTTTCTAAATTGAAGAATCCGGTTTTGCGTAAAACAGTGGCGAAAATTGCTACTTTGCAACAAGCTGCTGGTGTGGGCAATGTAAAGGTTGAAACCCTCATTAATGTGCTTCGCAAGAAAGTAGGGCAGGAGCTTTTTGAAATTTCAGTCCAAAAACAGGATCAGCCTGCCGTACCCGCCTGGTTTGATAGTTCTAAAGTGGTGGCCGAGCTGGATGCTGCCCCGATGTTGGATGCCGGAGAACATCCTGTTAATCTGGTCGTATCAGATTTAAAAAAGCTTGCACAGGGAGAATTGTATTTGCTAAAAGCTCCATTTTTGCCTGCTCCTTTGATTGATAAAGCTACAAGTTTGGGTTTCGAAAATCATGTGCTGGTAAAAGGAGATGAGCATTACGAAATTTATTTCTGTCGGTTTTATTAATGGGGATTTTATAAACCTTCACCATGAGGAATAGCCCGCAGATAGCGCGGATTTACGTTGATTTTCAGTGTTGAGAAACGGTTATTTATTTCAGCGAGAATCGGCACTATCCATTTGGGAAAATGCAATCCAAAGCTTTCTGAAGCGAAAAGCAATCCAAAGATTTAGAGGCAGCCCCAAACGTTCAAAATGCCTTACCTTTGCGCTTTTAACAAAAGCAGTTATCGTGCAGCATACAGATTCACATTTTACTTTGATTGCCAAAACAGTATCAGGGCTGGAACCACTGCTGGCCAACGAATTAACCAAAATTGGTGCTACTGATATTTTACCGCTAACCCGGGCAGTAAGCTTCAAAGCCGACAAGCGTTTGATGTATCGTGCCAACTATGAGCTACACACTGCCTTGCGCGTACTCAAACCCATTCATCAATTTGTTGCCCACAACGAAAATGCTTTATACGATGGCGTTTCAAAATTTCAATGGCATGAGCTGTTTACCGTTGACCAAACTTTTGCCATTGATGCTGTGGTTAGCGGCGGTGCCTTCACTCATTCGCATTATGTGGCCTTACGCACCAAAGACGCTATCGTTGATCAGTTTAGGGATCGTTTTGGGGCCCGGCCTTCCATCGATGTGAATAATCCTGATTTGCGCATCAGTGTGCATATTGCCGAAAATCAGGTAAGTCTGCTGCTGGATAGCTCTGGCGAATCGCTTCATAAAAGAGGATACCGCACCATGGTGGATAAGGCACCGATCAACGAAGTGCTGGCGGCCGGACTGATCTTGATGACAGGTTGGCAAGGCGATCGCAACTTTGTGGATGCCATGTGTGGCTCGGGTACTATTCCCATCGAAGCTGCCATGTTGGGAATGCAGATACCGGCCGGATATTACCGCAATTCCTATGGTTTTATGCGTTGGAAGGATTATGAGCCGGAACTGTGGGAAAGCGTGAAAAGCACTGCTGATGAACAAATTCGGGAAATGGAAGGACATATCCTGGGCTCAGATCACTCTGCCAAGGCAGTTGAAATTGCCCGTGCCAATGTGCGCAATGCTCACCTGAATCACGATATCCAAATCATCAAAAAAGATATGGAGGCCTTGGTACCGCCCGAAGGTGGCGGCATTCTGCTGATCAATCCGCCCTATGGCGAACGACTGGAAGAGGAAGACCTCACCGCTTTGTATAAAACAATTGGCGACAGCCTCAAAAAGCAATTCAAGGGCTATAATGCCTGGATCATCAGCAGCGATTTTCAGGCCATGAAGATGATCGGGTTAAAACCTTCGGTTAAGAAAACAGTTTTCAACGGTCCGCTCGAATGCCGCTATATGCGTTTTGATATTTTTGAAGGCTCCTACAAACAAATGAAGACTGAAAAAGCTGAAAAGCGCAGGGAATGAAAGTTCATTTTTGAGAGGTAGTTAACAAGCTCAATATCTTTTAGTCATAATGGTGCTGTTCAATTGGAATTTGCTTTATTTTTTTTTTACACTGCTGTCTGGTATAACTCACATAAAAACGCTCAATCGTTTGAGTGTTGCAGTCCTATGCGTACGGGACTTGAAATGATAGAGGTAACTTTTTATTCTACCCAAATTTTGTCCCTAACGAGGCTGTCCCGCTAGGGGCAAAATATGGGTAGTCAAGGCGTTAGAAATTAAGAAGAAGTCCCGTACGTACGGGACGGCATTATATTTTACCGTACAACAATGATTTTTTAAATATTATCGATGATCTTAAAAAGCGGGAGTTTCAATTTTTCTTTTTCAGGTGATTCACCCCTAAACATATCATCTAATTCCCAATCTTCTGCTTGTAATATTTCTTTGGCAAGTTTTTCCGCTTTATCAAGGTATTCGGTTTCATTTTTACAAATACCAGATAATAGGCCATAATGCAAAGTTAAATCATGCGTCAATTGCTCTGCCTCTCTTAAAATTCCATTATATGCTTCTCTTGATAAATCGTCTGTATCCATAGTTGCGTTTTTTTAGTGACTTACAGAACTTCCGACTTTCAGCCTTTGCTTTAAAAAAGAAAGGATTTAGCTTTTTGACAGGACAGTGCAAATTTGATGGAAATTTATTTCGTTTTTTTCTTCCCCCCGCAATAAAAGAAGAAAGAAACCCCACACACATTGCAGCACAGTGCGCCTCGACTTAGAGGACAATTAGTTCTTTGATACGCTATTATTGAGATGGTGGACGACCCACCGGAAGCGGCTTGCAGGAGCAGCTTTCAAACCGCTTTATGGTGCTTTTGGCCTGAAAGGGCATTGGTGCTTAGCAATAAAGAAAAGGCTTCATAAAAGGAGTCAGGTACGGTTAAAGGAGATGAACGCAAGTGAACCTTTGATGAAGTGTCGAGAAAATGTAACCCGTTGGCAAAACTGCCTATTTTGTGCTATTGGCAGGACGAGCATAGCAGATACCTGTTTACTGGCTATGTGCCAACCGATATTAAGGAGGCATGAACTTTAACCAGGCTCATTGATGGAACGAGGGAACCCATACGTTGATGATAAGGGAAAATGCACAAGTGCCACAACACGAGGCAGAAAGTACCAAAGCAACGAATGGGGGCGGACTAAACCGTAGTAGTGTTGAAAGCTATGGAAACATAGAAGGAGCGAAGGGTTTAGGTCAATTAGTAAAACAAGTTTTAACAACATGCCAAATTAGGCAAGGAGGATTAAAATGAGTGGAACAAAACCAATACCGGTTACAAAACCAATGGTATGGGAAGCTTACAAGAAAGTGAAAGCCAACGGAGGTTCGGCAGGGATTGACGGGGAAAGCCTCAAGCAATTTGAGGAAAACTTGCCAAATAACCTGTACAAGCTATGGAACAGGCTTTCATCGGGTTCGTATTTTCCACCCCCGGTAAAAGAAGTTGAGATACCCAAAGCCGACGGCAAAACCCGAAAACTTGGGATACCAACGGTAGGGGACAGGGTGGCACAAATGGTGGTCAAAGATTACTTAGAGCCACGGAAGGAAGCAATTTTCCACGAAGACAGCTACGGTTACCGCCCCAACAAGAGCGCACACGATGCACTCCGAAAGGCAAGGCGCAACTGTTGGCTGTACAATTGGGTGATTTACATCGACATCAAAGGATTCTTTGATAACATTGACCATGAAAAGTTGCTGCTTGCCATTGACAAGCATGTTAGCGAGAAATGGGCCAAGATGTACATTGTTCGTTGGCTCACTGCACCTGTGCAGAAAGCCAATAACGAAATGGTACATAAGCAGGGCAAGGGTACACCTCAAGGGGGCGTTATCAGTCCTTTGCTTGCCAACCTGTTTCTGCACTATGCTTTCGACCAATGGCTAACCAAGTATTTTAACGGGGTAAAGTTTGAACGGTATGCCGATGATATTGTGATTCATTGCAAATCGGAAGAACAGGCAAGGTACGTATTAGAAAGGCTGCGCAAACGCATGCAAGAATGTAAGCTGGAATTGCACCCCGAAAAGACAAAGCTTGTTTATTGCAAAGACCACAAGCGGACAGGGGACTACGAATTGGTAAAATTCGATTTCCTTGGGTTTACATTCAAACCACGGTCATCGAAAACAAAAGATGGGCATCTGTTTTTGGGTTTTGACTTAGCAATTAGCGTCAAATCGGGCAAACGTATTTTAGAAACCTTGAAGCAAACGCACTTTCATCGTTGGACTAGCGCCACCATTGAGAGTATAGCAGCGGAGTTAAACCCGCAGCTTAAAGGATGGATAAATTACTATGGCAAGTTCCGTCCATCAGCCATGTCATTTATTTTCCGATGTTTTCATCGGCGATTAATTAAATGGGTTATGAACAGGTATAAATCGTTACGTAACAAACTAAAGAAAGCGCATGAGTTTCTGTACAATATTCAGAAATCAAAGCCTAATTTGTTTGCATCATGGCAACATGAAACTGTAACAGGTTTAAAATTGACAAAAGCCGTATGAAGCGAGAGTTTCACGTACGGTTTTGTGAGAGGCTTGGGCTGAAATGCCCTTACCTACTCGACTTTGCAAACCCGCACGAGCCAACACTCAAAACCTAAGCTTGCAAAAGAGTTGCAATTTGGCTTACGCACCCGTGCTAAATTGTTACTTTTGAGTTTTAATTGAAACTTGTTGAATTTAAAAAAGAAAAAATATAAATGGCAAAGAAAAACGGAAACGGCACAGAAGAACCTTTAGAAAAACAACTCTGGAAAGCAGCCGACAAATTGAGAAAGAATATTGATGCTGCTGAATACAAGCATGTAGTTTTGGGATTGATTTTTCTAAAATACATCTCTGATGCTTTTGAAGAATTATTTGCTAAACTGAAGGCCGAAGAAGCACAGGGAGCTGACCCCGAAGACAAAGACGAATACAAAGCCGAAAATATATTCTTTGTACCGCAGGAAGCCCGTTGGAAAATGCTTTTATCCAAAGCAAAACAGCCCGATATTGGCAAATTTGTTGACGATGCAATGGATGCCATCGAAAAAGAGAATGCTTCGTTGAAAGGTGTTTTACCCAAAGTTTATGCAAGACAGAATCTCGACCCGACAAGTTTGGGCGAATTAATTGACTTGGTTGGCAACATTGCCCTTGGCGATACCAAAGCCCGAAGTGCTGATGTACTCGGACACGTTTTCGAATATTTTCTTGGTGAATTTGCACTTGCCGAAGGCAAGAAGGGCGGACAATTCTACACCCCACGCAGTGTTGTTGAATTGTTGGTTGACATGTTAGAACCATACCAAGGACGTGTATTTGACCCCTGTTGCGGTTCAGGTGGTATGTTTGTGCAATCGGAAAAATTTGTTGAAGAACGAAAAGGAAAGATAAACGATATTTCCATTTACGGACAGGAAAGCAACCAAACAACATGGCGATTGTGCAAAATGAACCTTGCTATTCGTGGTATTGACAGTTCACAGGTAAAATGGAACAACGAAGGCTCATTTTTGAACGATGCACACAAAGACCTGAAAGCCGATTATATTATTGCCAACCCACCTTTTAATGTGAGCGACTGGGGAGGCGATTTGCTGCGCAAAGACGGACGTTGGCAATATGGCGTACCGCCAACTGGAAACGCAAATTACGCTTGGATTCAACATTTTCTTTATCACTTAGCCCCCAACGGACAAGCAGGTTTTGTATTGGCTAAAGGTTCGCTAACAACCAAAACTTCGGGCGAAGGTGATATACGAAAAGCATTGGTTGAAAACAACCTGATTGATTGCATTGTAAACCTGCCAGCAAAGCTTTTCTTAAATACTCAAATTCCCGCTTCACTTTGGTTTATGAACCGCAACCGTACAAATGGCAAATTCCGTGACCGCAGCAAGGATATTTTGTTTATTGATGCCCGAAACTTAGGCTATTTGATAAACCGCCGAACCAAAGAACTTTCGCAAGAAGATATACTGAAAATTGCAGAAACTTATCATAACTGGAGAAACCCCGATGGCAGATATGAAGACATTGCTGGTTTTTGTGCTTCTACTCCAATTTACAAAGTAGCTGAATTAGACTATGTGCTTACGCCCGGTCGGTATGTTGGATTGCCCGATGACGAGGACGACTTTAATTTTAACGAACGTTTTACTGCCCTGAAAGCTGAATTAGATGAACAGCTAAAGGAAGAAGCACGCTTAAATGACATTATTGCCACTAACCTTTCAAAGATTAAACTATAGGTTATGACAAAAGAATTATCTCATAAACACAATAATCTTTTCGAAGAAATAAGACAAACAGACAAAAAAGGTAATGAATTTTGGAGTGCCAGAGATTTGTCTAAAGCATTGGAATATTCTGAATACCGACATTTTATTCCGGTCATAGAACGGGCAAAGGAAGCTTGTGCTAACAGTGGACAGCAGGTAGCCGATCATTTCGAGGATATCCTCGAAATGATAACCCTTGGAAAAACGGCACAGCGTGAGGTCGAAAGCGTTAAACTATCCCGGTATGCCTGTTATCTGATTGTTCAAAATGCCGATCCGGGTAAGGAGGTTGTGGCTTTGGGGCAAACCTATTTTGCAAATCAAATCAATGCTATAGTGCGTAACAATAGCAATGTTATAAATTTCATTTATAGAATTGATGGTCAATATATTATACTTGACAGGGATTTGGCTTTACTTTATCAAACGAATACCAGAACACTAAAGCAAGCCGTAAAAAGAAATATAGAAAGATTCCCTTCTGATTTTATGTTTGAACTAACATACAAACAAATAGATAATATGGTATCACAACTTGTGATACCCTCAAAAAGTTATTTTGGAGGAGCAAAACCATTTGCTTTTACCGAACAAGGAGTTGCCATGCTTTCGGCTGTGCTGCGTACTAAAGTTGCTGTTGAAGTTAGTCTTCAAATTATCCGGGCGTTTATAGAAATGAGAAAAATAATAGCTAATGACGCTTTAATGCTGCAACGGCTTGATCGTATTGAAATTAAGCAAATTGAGACAGATCAAAAATTTGAACAGGTTTTTAAATCATTAGAACAAAAAAACAGTAGTTCCAACCAAGGTATATTTTTCGATGGGCAAATATTTGATGCCTATGTATTTGTGGCCGACATCATCAAAAAGGCGAGTAATAGCATTATGCTGATTGACAACTATGTGGATGAAACCGTATTGACACTGTTGGCTAAGCGCAGCAAAAATGTAAGCGCTACCATTTACACCAAAGGCATTTCTAAACAACTGCAATTAGACCTGCAAAAGCACAACAGCCAATACCCCGAAATAAGGGTGATTGAATTTACCGAAGCCCATGACCGCTTTTTGATACTGGACGAAAAAGAACTCTACCACCTTGGAGCTTCCCTGAAAGATTTAGGCAAAAAATGGTTTGCTTTTTCTAAAATGGAAGGGATAACAGAAACTGTATTAGCTAACCTTTTAAAGATTAAGACAAATGAGTGAGTGGAAAGAATATAAACTGATTGACATTACAGAACTAATAAAGGACACATATATCCCTGATGGCTCTGAAAATATATGTTATGTTGGCTTAGAACACATTGAACAAGGAACACTTAGGTTAAACGGTATTGGAAAATCAACAGATGTAACAAGTAATAAGTTTCTTTTCAAATCAAATGATGTACTTTTTGGTAAACTGAGAGTATATTTCAGAAAAGTTATAAAGCCTGATTTTGATGGTATTTGCTCAACTGATATTTGGGTGTTAAGGGCTAAAGAAGGATTTAACCAAAATTTTTTATTTTATTTTTTAGCAAACTGGGATTTTGTAAATCTTGCTGATAGCGGAGAAGGCGGAACTCGTATGCCGAGGGCAGATTGGAATTTTTTGAAAAATACTATTTGGAATATTCCCCCATTCAGCGAGCAAAAATCCATCGCCTATATCCTCTCCTGTCTCGATGACAAAATAGACCTGCTCCACCGCCAAAACGCCACCCTCGAAAAAATGGCGGAAACGCTTTTTAGGCAGTGGTTTGTGGAAGAAGCGAAGGAGGATTGGGAGGAGATTTCCTTATATGATGCTATTGAATTAGTAGGTGGAGGAACACCGAAAACAATTATTAATGAATATTGGAATGGAAATATAGAATGGCTTTCAGGAGGTGATATTGCAAGAAATCACAAAAACTTTGTAGTCAGTTCAGAAAAAACAATAACAGAATTGGGGTTAAGAAATAGCTCAGCCAAACTTTTACCTAAATTTTCAACAGTTATTTCTGCAAGAGGTACAGTTGGCAAATATTGTTTACTATCAGAACCTATGGCTTACAGTCAGTCAAATTATGGGATTTTGCCAAGATATAAGGATTGCTTCTTTTTTACGTATTTGCTTGTTGCTCATTCAGTAGATGAATTGCAATCAGCAGCATATGGAAGTGTTTTTGATACAATTACTACAGACACTTTTAAAGGCATTTCTATCTCTCTGCCCAAAGAAGAAAACATTATACAATTTGAAGAATCAATAAAACCATTTTTTTTCAAAATATTAATAAACCAAACTCAAATCCGCACCCTAACTGCCTTGCGTGACACATTGTTGCCGAAGTTGATGAGTGGGGAAGTAACAGTTGAAATGTAAGCTATGAAAATAACCAACGAACAAGCCGAATACCTGCTGAAACTGCCTAAAAAGGTGGTTCAAAACGATATGCTCTTAGATAAGCTTACCATTGACCAAAAGTTTCCGTTCGATGCCCGCTTTGAGTTGGTGTCGGAAAAAGACGACGAGTTTACCTTTTTATGGGAAATTCAGCAAAGCAAGAAAAACAGCATCAGGGTTAGTTTTCATCATCAGGAGAACGATGGCAAAACTGGCTTGCTCAGGGTTGATTATAACAGCGGGCATAAAAATCCGGAGGTTGCATCGGAACATGTACCGGAGAAATTTCACCCATTTGTAGGCAAAATATTTTCCAATAGCGAACACCACATCCATTACCATGTACAAGGTTATAAATCGCTGGTGTGGGCTGTCCCATTATCAATAGATAAATTTGAAATCAAGGAGTTAAATAATGGTGCTGATTTTAATAGTACCTTTGCAAATATTTTAAAATTGTTTGCAAAAACAGTTAATATTGAAACAGAAATTTCTGTTAATGAATTGCTATTATGAACTGGATTGACAACAGCATAAAAGAATATTACAATTGGTTGCGTGAAAAGACCGTTGCAACCAAAGATGAACGAACCGGATGGAGTGCAATCACAACACCTTTCCTTGGTTTGTTTAATGACAATATTGAGATATATGCAAAATTGGATAATGGAAAACTAATTTTATCCGATGATGGTATGACTTTGTCTAACCTTGAACTTGCTGGTGCTCCAATTTTACGTTCTCCCAAACGGAAGGAATGGTTAGAAATGGTTTTTTTGAATTATGGAATTACACTTAACGAGAATAATGAACTACAGGTAATTGGCACCGAAAAGGATTTTAACCAGAAAAAACACAACCTGATTTGTGCAATTTCTGAAGTTTCCGACATGGCAATGATGGCAAAGCATACTGTTTCCTCTTTATTTAAGGAAGATGTGAAAGCCTATTTGGATGAGCAGAATATTATCTACACCCCTCAGTTTATAGCAAAAGGTTCTACAGGTATTGAATTTACTTTTGATTTTCAAATTGCTGGCCGTCAAAAGGAATTGGTTATAAAATCTTTTAATTCTTTAAATAAAATCAATGTACCAAATTTCCTTTTTGGTTGGGAAGATATTAAGCCTGCACGTGAAAAGGTTTCTGGAAAAGAATTAAAGGGATTAGCCATTGTAAATAACGTGGACAAAGAAATAAAACAGGAATATTTGGATGCCTTAGAAAGTAAAGGAGCCGGGTTTATTTTATGGGGGCAACGCCACCAACCCGATATGTTGGAAAAATTAGTCGCATAAAATGACCCGAATTACAGAACATAACATTGAAGAATTTGCAATTGAATTATTGGACAAACTCGGTTACGAATATATTTATGCACCAAATATTGCTCCCGACCTGCCTGCCGAAGCTTCAGCGCAGGCAGGTGGTGACCAACGCGAATCCTACGAGCAGGTTTTGTTGCTTCACCGCCTCCAAAAAGCCGTAAAACGCATAAACAAATCCATTCCTGCCGATGCACAAACCGAAGCGATAAAGGAAGTCCAGCGTATTGCTTCGCCCGAACTATTGGCAAATAATGAAGCTTTTCACAGGCTTTTAACCGAGGGCATTCCCGTTTCAAAACGGGTTGATGGCGATGACCGTGGCGACCGTGTTTGGTTGATTGATTTTAAAAATCCGTACAACAATGATTTTGTAGTTGCCAACCAGTTTACTGTTGTGGAAAACAACAATAATAAACGCCCCGATGTAATTTTATTTGTCAATGGTATTCCGTTGGTGGTAATCGAATTGAAAAACGCAGCAGACGAAAACGCTACCATTCATTCGGCATTCAAGCAAATTGAAACTTACAAAACCATAATTCCATCGCTGTTTACATACAACGGTTTTGTAGTAATTTCCGATGGGTTGGAAGCCAAGGCAGGTTCTATTTCAGCAGGTTTCAGTCGTTTTATGGCGTGGAAGTCTGCCGATGGTAAAGCCGAAGCATCGCATTTGGTTAGCCAGTTAGAAACCCTTATTTTGGGTATGCTCAATAAAGAAACCTTGATTGATTTAATCCGTCATTTTATTGTATTTGAAAAATCAAAACGAGAAGACCCGGAAACGGGAATTATAACAATAACCACAGTTAAAAAGCTTGCAGCGTATCACCAATATTATGCTGTAAACCGTGCTGTTGAATCCACATTAAGAGCATCAGGATTTTCGGTTGAAAAAGAAACGCCGTTGAGTATGGTAATGGAATCACCAGAAAGTTACGGAGTGTCGGGTGTAAAAAAACAACCCATTGGCGACCGAAAAGGAGGTGTAGTTTGGCACACACAAGGGAGCGGTAAGTCGCTTTCAATGGTTTTCTATACTGGTAAAATAGTATTGGCAATGGATAACCCAACCATTGTGGTAATTACCGACCGTAACGATTTGGACGACCAGCTTTTTGACACATTTGCGGCATCAAAACAGTTATTACGCCAAGAGCCTGTACAAGCCGAAAATAGAACCCAACTGAAAGAACTTTTAAAAGTTGGTTCGGGTGGTGTGGTTTTTACAACCATTCAGAAATTTCAACCTGACCCGCCTGCACGTGGAAGCACGCGGGCAGGTAATGGCAATGTTTACGAATTGCTTTCCAGTCGTGAAAACATTGTGGTTATTGCCGATGAAGCCCACCGCACCCAATACGGTTTTAAAGCCAAAACCATTGACGACAAAAACGAGAAAGGCGAATTAATTGGTAAAAAAATAGTTTACGGTTTTGCAAAATATATGCGTGATGCTTTGCCAAATGCAACATATCTTGGTTTTACAGGCACACCCATTGAAAACACCGATGTAAATACCCCTGCCGTTTTCGGCAATTATGTGGACATTTACGATATAGCCCAAGCCGTTGAAGATGGGGCTACTGTCCGTATTTATTACGAAAGCCGATTGGCAAAAGTAAATTTGAGCGAAGAAGGCAAAAAGTTAGTTGATGACTTAGACGATGAACTCGACCAGGAAGATTTAACCGATACCCAAAAAGCAAAAGCCAAGTGGACACAATTAGAGGCTTTGGTAGGTAGTGAAAACCGAATAAACCAGATTGCAAATGATATTATAGAGCATTTCGGGCAACGGCAAGCCGTTTTTGAAGGCAAAGGAATGATTGTTACCATGAGCCGCCGTATTGCAGCTGATTTGTACGAAGCCATTATAAAACTAAAACCCGAATGGCATTCCGATGAACTGAACAAAGGCGTTCTCAAAGTGGTAATGACTTCTTCTTCGTCCGATGGATCAAAGATTTCAAAACATCATACAACTAAGGAACAACGCCGTACTTTAGCCGAACGCATGAAAAACCCCGATGATGAATTAAAACTTGTTATTGTTCGGGATATGTGGCTTACTGGGTTTGATGCTCCGAGTATGCACACGCTTTACATTGACAAACCAATGAAAGGTCATAACCTGATGCAAGCAATTGCAAGGGTAAACCGTGTTTACAAAGACAAGCCGGGCGGTTTAATTGTTGATTATTTAGGCATTGCATCTGATTTGAAAAAGGCACTTTCCTTCTATTCCGATGCGGGAGGAAAAGGCGACCCAACCATTTTACAGGAACAAGCTGTTCAGTTGATGTTGGAAAAACTGGAAGTGGTTTCAAATATGTATCACGGATTTAATTACGAAGATTATTTTGAAGCCGAAACGTCCAAAAAGCTTTCAATGATTTTAGCAGCCGAAGAACACATATTGGGCTTGGAAGATGGCAAAAAACGATACATAAATGAGGTTTCGGCACTGTCAAAAGCTTTTGCAATAGCTATTCCGCACGACCAGGCAATGGATGCCAAAGATGAAATTTCTTTCTTTCAGGCTGTAAAGGCACGTTTGGCAAAATTTGACAGTACAGGCTCGGGCAAAACCGATGAAGAAATTGAAACAACCATCCGACAGGTAATTGACAAGGCATTGGTTACAGAAAAAGTAATTGATGTTTTCGATGCAGCAGGATTAAAGAAACCTGATATTTCAATACTTTCAGAAGAATTTCTTTTAGAGCTGAAAGGAATGGAACACAAAAATGTTGCCCTCGAAGTATTGAAAAAATTACTCAACGATGAAATAAAATCGAGAGCTAAAAAGAACCTTGTGAAAAGCAAGTCTTTAATGGAAATGTTGGAGAACGCCATTAAGAAATACCATAATAAGATTCTTACAGCAGCCGAAGTAATAGAAGAACTAATAAACCTGAGCAAGGATATTGTTGAAATGGACAGTGAAGCCAAAGCAATGGGTTTATCAGATTTTGAATATGCTTTTTATACAGCTGTTGCAAACAACGACAGTGCAAGAGAACTCATGCAAAAAGACAAATTGCGTGAATTAGCCGTTGTTTTGACCGAAACCATCAAACAAAACGCTTCGATTGACTGGACTATTAAAGAAAGTGTAAAAGCAAAACTCAAAGTTGCAGTAAAAAGACTTTTAAGAAAATACGGTTATCCGCCCGACATGCAAATGCTCGCTACTGAAACTGTATTGAAACAAGCAGAAATGATTGCAAACGAATTGACAAATAAATAATTGATATGAACCGCCTGCCCACAGTCGTAAGCACATCCCGCAAACCGCTCAAAGCCTGACTAAATCCAAAGTTTGCGGGAAGAGCTTCCGCCTTTCCTGCCCGAGTAACCGCCTTTTAAGGGCGGTTTTGGGATTACTCACGAATTGTTTATTTAAAAAAACTAAATAAATTTGTGCTTCGTGGATAGGTTTAGGCATCGAGGGTATGAGCAAAATAATTACTTATTATGAAAGTGGTAAAGTTAAAACTAATTCGTTTTGTTGCTTGTTTCATTGTAATGTTTTTGATGAGATTTCTGATATCAAAAGACACAATAATTTTCTCATTGTTTTTTGCAATTGTCTTTTGTATAGGTCTATATATCTTGTTGAAAATTTACAATGTTGTTATAAGGAAAACAAAAACGAAGGGAAATGATTAAAAACTGCTCATAACAGCAAATAATAGCCCATAGCCGCTTCACGGTCTTAGCAGCAAATATGTAATTGCTTGAATATTTGAATAATCAAGAAACAACCTGCAAGTGAACGGCTAAGGGCCATATTTGCAACACGTTAGCAACAAGTGTAAGAGCGACAGACGAGCAGACAGATACGATAGTGATAAAATTGAAATAGGAAAGGATTTAGCTTTTTGACAGGACAGTGCAAATTTGATGGAAATTTATTTTGTTTTTTCTTCCCCCCGCAAAAAAAGAAAGAAACCCAACCCACATTGCACACATTGCCAAAGCCCCACAAGCCAACGTATAAACCAATGCTTTACCAAAGAGTGCAATTTTGCCGTCACACCGTGAACTAACTTATATCAATTTTGTTTTAACAGACAGATTTTATTTACTTTTGCATTTATGAAAAATAAAATATATGCCATATCATTATTACTGTCATTTCTGGTAGTATTGAGTCATGAGATGATTGCTCATCATCATGATGACTTGGCATTGAATTTTTCTCTTACGTATGAGGCTGATATTGAACATGAACACAAACATCCGTACAGTAGAGAGAATCAGCATAATAATAATTCTCAACAAGAAGAAAAGAACTCTGAACACAATCATCCATTCCCTTTTCATCAACACATTTCAGCAACGAATGATGTTTATATTGAAAGAACGAACTTATTAGAATCAAACTCTCAGATTCGTGATGTTTCTTTGCTCGTTTATACCGAATTATTCCGAACAGAGCTTTCTAAGCCACCTAATCTTGAAGGAAAGCTATACGAAGATCCTCCTTTTTTATTACTTTCATTAAGTTACCTCGAAGCGTTTGCGCTGCGAGGACCTCCTTCTTTTGTTTAAATTTCTCTTTTTTTGAATGTTGCCCTCCTATTTTATGTAGGCTGTAAATAGGCATTTTATTCTACAATTTTTAAAAGTTTAAACAATACAGTAATGAAGAATAAGATAATTTTATTTTCTGCTCTTGCATTCATTTTTGCAAGTTGCCATACAAATCATAACCACGATGCGGAAGAATCACACCATGACAAGGTCTCAATAAAAATCACCGCATACAGTAACGAATTTGAAGTTTTTGCTGAAGCCGACCCTTTCGTGGTTGGAAAATCCGGTGAAATATTATCTCATTTCTCCCATTTGCCAAGTTTTAAAGCGTTGGAGAGTGGAAGTATGACTGCTCGTTTAAAAATTAACGGAAAAGAAACCAGTCATACCCTTGATAAGCCAACCCGTAAAGGCATCTATAAATTTATAATAACACCCGAAACTGAAGGTGCAGGTCAATTGGTTTTTGACATTGTAACAGAACAGGGAACTTTTCAATTAACTGCTCCCGATATTCATGTGTATGCCGATGACCATGATGCGATTCATGCAGCAGAGGAAGTTATTGTGTCATCAACCAATGCAACAGTTTTTACAAAAGAGCAATCTTGGAAAATTGATTTTGCGACTGAATATCCAAAAGTTGAACCCTTTGGACAGGTTATTAAGACTACTGCTCAGGTGCAATCTGCACAGGGAGATGAAATTATTATTACAGCTAAATCGAATGGTATTGTTGTGTTGGCTGCCGAAAATGTATTGGAAGGAAAAAGCGTATCAAACGGACAAACACTTTTTTCCATATCGGGAAATGGATTAGCCAATAATAATTCTGCGGTTTATTTTCAGGAAGTAAAAAACAATTTAGAAAAGGCAAAAGCAGATTTTGAGCGTTTAGCTGAATTGGCAAAAGATAAAATCACATCAGAGAAAGATTTACTCAATGCAAAAAATCAATACGATAATGCCAAAGCGAACTATGATAATCTGGTTAATATCTTTAGTGCATCCGGTCAGAATGTAATAGGTTCAATGAATGGATTTGTAAAACAGGTTTTTGTGCAAAACGGTCAATATGTTGAAGCCGGACAAGCCATTGTTTCCATTTCTCAAAACAAAACCTTTCTGCTAAAAGCCGAAGTTCAACAAAAGTTTGCACCTGTTTTGGCAACTATCAAATCTGCTAATATTCGTACACTTCAAAACAACCAGACTTATACGCTAGCAGAATTAAATGGTAAAATAGTCTCGTTTGGCAGAAATACAAATAACGATAATTTTTTGCTTCCAATTAACATTCAAATCGACAATAAAGGAGCTTTTGTTTCAGGCGGTTTTGTGGAATTATACCTAAAAGCTTTAACGAATACACAGGCATTAACAATACCAAATGCGGCAATATTGGAAGAACAAGGCAATTATTTTGTGTTTGTACAGGTTCACCCCGAACTCTTCGAAAAAAGAGAAGTGAAAGTGGGTGCAACAGATGGTTTAAAAACTGAAATAGTAAAAGGAATTACCCAACAGGAACGTGTTGTAACCGAAGGTGCTATTCTTGTAAAACTGGCACAGGCAACAGGAACATTGGATGCTCATTCAGGTCATAACCATTAAATCGTACAGACATGTTAAATAATATTATAAAATTCTCACTGAGCAACAAATATTTAATTTTGCTCGCTTCAGTGTTGTTGGTGGTTATAGGGACGAGAACCGCCATAAATATGGATGTGGATGTATTCCCCGATTTTACTTCCCCAACAGTGGTTGTAATGACCGATGCCCACGGAATGGCATCGGAAGAAGTGGAACGTTTGGTTACATTTCCCATAGAAACTGCCGTAAATGGAGCTACTGATGTTCGCAGGGTACGTTCCGTTTCTTCGCAAGGCTTCTCCTTTGTATGGGTCGAATTCGATTGGGGTACTGATATTTTCAAAGCCCGCCAGATTGTGAGCGAAAAACTCATTAGCGTTTCATCGCAAATGCCTATTGGTGTTGGACAGCCTACATTAGCCCCACAGTCGAGCATCATGGGCGAAATTTTCCTTATTGGGATTCAAGCCGATAGCACAAGCATGATGGATTTAAGAACCATTGCCGAATGGAATGTTAAACCTTTGATTTTGGCAACCGGAGGCGTTTCGCAGGTAACCATCATTGGAGGTGATTACAAGCAATATCAGATATTGGCAAATCCCGATAAAATGAAATACTACCAAGTTTCAATGCTCGAACTGGCTGATATTTGCACAGGAATAAGTCAAAACTCAGCCGGAAGTGCGGTAAGGCAGTATGGTAATGAATATGCTGTACGTGGCATGGCTCGGACTGCTGATGTAGAAGAATTGGGAAATTCATTTATAAAGTCGGTAAACGGAAAACCTGTTCGGATAAGAGACGTTGCCGAAGTGAAAATTGGCGGTGCTATTAAAATGGGACATGCTTCACAAAATGCTAAACCTGCCATCATTCTAGCCGTCTCAAAACAACCCAATACCAACACTCTGGAACTTACTGAGTTGGTTGAAGCAAACCTTAACGGACTGCAAAAAGCCCTACCCCCCGATGTTGTTTTAGATACAAAAATTTTTCGTCAGGCCGATTTTATTGAAACATCGGTAAATAATGTCCAAAATGCCTTAATCGAAGGCGGAATTTTTGTAGTCATTATTTTGTTTCTCTTTTTAGGCAGTTTCCGTACAACCATTATTTCTCTTACCGCCATTCCTTTGTCCTTACTTGGTGCAATATTGGTGCTAAAAGCTTTGGGCTTAAACATAAACACCATGAGCTTGGGCGGCATGGCTATTGCCATTGGCTCTTTGGTTGACGATGCCATAATTGATGTAGAGAATGTATATAAACGCTTACGGCAAAATCAACAAAAACCAAAAGCCGACAGACAATCTTCGTTTAATGTTGTTTTTGAAGCATCCAAAGAGATTCGTGCTTCTATTTTAAATGCTACACTGATTATCATTGTAGCATTCCTGCCTTTATTCTTCCTGTCAGGGATGGAAGGACGTATGTTGAAGCCGCTTGGAATTTCGTTTATAGTATCCCTTTTCGTTTCTTTAATTGTAGCAATGACCCTAACACCTTTGCTTACTAAATTGATGCTTACCGATGAAAGGTATCTGGCTAAGAATGAAAAAGAAAAGTGGTTGGTGCGTAAGCTAACCAACTGCTATGAAAAATCGCTTACATGGGCGTTAAAGCATAAGAAAACGGTAGTGTTTTCATCCCTTGGAATGTTTGCCATATCACTTGTGCTGTTTTCTTCAATGGGGCGTAGCTTTTTGCCTGAATTTAACGAAGGCTCATTAACACTTTCTGTGGTTACCAAACCGGGTGCCTCATTAGAAGAAAGTAACAAACTTGGTAATTTGGTAGAAACCGAATTGTTGTCCATTCCTGAAATTAAAGGCACAGCACGCAGAACTGGCCGGGGGGAATTGGATGAGCATTCGCAAACAGTAAATAGTGCCGAAATTGATGCCACGTTTGAACTCAAAGACCGAAGTCGTGAGGAATTCATGGCTGATGTACGCGAAACTATTGCTCGTATTCCGGGCATAGCCGCAACTGTGGGTCAGCCTCTTGGCCATCGCATCGACCACATGCTTTCCGGGACAAGGGCAAATATTGCCATAAAACTGTTTGGCAACGACCTGAATAAGATGTTCATCATTGGAAATCAGGTTAAAAGTGCTATTACAGTAATAGAAGGTTTAGTTGATGTAAATGTTGACCAGCAGGTAGAAATACCGCAAATACAGATAAAAGCCAATCGCAACATGTTGGCAGAATATGGCATCACCATCGAGCAGTTTAACGAGTTTGTAGATATTGCTTTTGGCAGTGAAAAACGTGCCGATATTTATGAAGGTCAAAGCCGCTTCGATTTAGTATTGCGCCTGAATAGCGATTACACCGAAACTATTGAGGGGATTCGTGCTGCGCTTATTGATACCGATGATGGCAAAAAAGTGCCTTTGGAACAGGTGGCCGATGTGGTTTCAATTTCGGGGCCTAGTTCCATAAGCCGGGAAAATGTGCAACGTAAAATTGTAATTGCTGCAAACGTGGCAGGTCGGGATTTAAGAAGCGTTGTGGAAGAAATACAAGCTATAGTAGCCGAAAATGTAGAACTACCCGAAGGTTATCGAATTGAATATGGAGGACAGTTCGAAAGCGAAGCAAGTGCTTCAAAAACACTCCTGATAACATCCATATTGGCTATACTTATCATTTTCTTACTGCTATTTCAGGAATTTAAAAGCTTTAAACTTGCCGGAATCATATTGCTCAACTTGCCATTGGCGTTGATTGGCGGGGTATTTTCAATCTATTTTACTTCGGGCATATTAAGCATTCCTGCAATTATTGGTTTTATAACGCTCTTTGGAATTGCTACCCGAAACGGCATATTGCTTATTTCAAATTATCAGCGATTGCAAAGCAAAGGAGTTTCCTTGATTGAAACAATAACACAAGGTTCATCCGACCGTTTGAATGCTATTTTAATGACAGCTCTTACCGCAGCTTTGGCGTTAATTCCGTTGGCTATGCAAGGTGACTTGCCGGGCAATGAAATTCAAAGCCCTATGGCACAAGTAATTTTGGGTGGATTATTGACATCCACACTGCTGAATATTTTTATTTTGCCAATAGTTTATAGCATCTTAAACAATCGTGGAATTATTAAAACTGAACAAGTATGAAAAAAATAATAATAGTTCTTATAAGCATCATAGCGTTTCACACAATTCTTTATGCCCAAAATAATATTGATTCAGTTTTGGCTCAAATAGAAAGGAATAACACTACGCTATCTGCTTTACAAAAAAGAGCCGAAGCCGATAAAATTGGCAATAAAACAGGCAATTACCTCCAAAACCCTGAAATTGTATTTAATTATTTATGGGGTAATGATGTGACTGGTAATCGCACAGATTTGAGCGCAAAACAAGCTTTCGATTTTCCAACAGCGTATAGCCATAAAATTCAAATTTCAGAAATTAAAAACGAACAGGTTGAACTGGAATATCAAAAGCAACGAAAGGAATTGCTTCTGAATGCCCGACTAATTTGTTTCGATTTGATTTATACAAATGCTTTAAAATTGGAACTTACAAACAGGCTTAACCATGCTAAAACCATTGCTGATGCGTACAAATCGAAATTCGATATTGGTGAAACCAATATTTTGGAATACAATAAGGCACAATTAAACTTGTTGAATTTGAGTAAAGCTATGGAATCGCTTACCATTGAACAAGAAGCATTGCTAGCCGAATTGACCCGTTTAAATGGCGGTGTTCCGGTCAACTTAACAGAAAATGAGTTTCAGGTTATCGTTCTTACGACCGATTTTGAGCAATGGTACATTCAAGCCGAGCAAATCAATCCTTTATTGAATTGGTTGAAAAAGGAGGTTGAGTTAACGCAAAAACAAATAAGCCTAAACAAGGCTTTGAGTATGCCTAAATTTCAGGCAGGTTATATGAGCGAATCATTGATTGGTCAGGATTTTAAAGGTATTACTGTGGGGTTGTCAATTCCCTTGTGGGAGAACAAGAACACCGTAAAATACGCAAAAGCCAATGCGCTTGCACTTGAAAATACGGCAGCAGATAATAAAATTCAGCTTTATAGCCATTTGAAAATGCTACATACAAAGGCTATTTCTTTGCAAAAAAGTGCAAATGATTATAAATTAAAATTAGAAGAATTCAATAACTCAGAACTTCTAAGAAAGGCATTGGATAAAGGTGAAATTTCACTGATTAACTATATGCTCGAACTTTCCATTTACTATGAAAGTGTAAACAACTTACTGGAATTGGAGCGAGACATGAGCAAAACAATTGCAGAGTTAAATCAATATTTATGACAGAGCATAAAAGTAAACACGAAAATAAAACCATGTGGGTAGTACTACTTACTGCCATTACAATGGTTGTAGAGATAATTTTTGGATTAACAACAAAATCAATGGCTTTATTAGCTGATGGCATACACATGGGTTCCCATGTGCTTGCCATTGGGCTAAGCTGGGTAGCTTATATCATTGTTCGCAAAGTATCTAAAAGTGAGAAGTTCAAAGGAAATTCAGATAAAATACTTTCCCTTTCGGGATACAGTAGCGGTTTGATGTTACTGATTTTTGCCGTAGTAATTATGATTGAAGCAGTTAAACGCTTTTACAATCCGGTAGATATTTTTTATAAAGAAGCCATATTGGTTGCCATTATTGGGCTAATTGTAAATATAGCAAGTGCATTCTTGTTGCATCACGACCATGAACACTCCGACCATAACATACGTGCAGCCTATCTCCATGTTATTGCTGATGCCTTAACAAGTGTATCTGCAATTTTAGGATTAATAGCTGCAATGATTTGGGATATTCCTTTTATTGATACTATTGCTGCAATATTAAGCTCTTTTGTAATTGTCAAATGGTCGATTGGATTATTGAGGGATTCTGGAAAAGTGCTGTTGGATATAGAGCATGAAAATCATCATGGCCACAGTCATTAAAAATGTATGATAAATGATTAGATAAAGAGCCAGCTCAATTTGCACACACATTGCCAAAGCCCCACAAGCCAACGTTAAATCCAAAGCTTTGTCAAAGAGCTTACAATGCCGACCCAATTAGCCCACAGGGCTTTTTGTCCAACGCTCAAAAAACAAAATAAATTTGTGCTTTGTGGATAGGTTGGTGCAGGTTGACAACGACAAGAGAATTAAAGTTAATTAAATGATAAACAGACAGATATAAATTAACACTAGTTGCCAACAAGCGGTATAGTTAATTGCCGGTGCAGTGGGTATTCGACCGGCACAGCTCGTATCAATAGTAGTTGTAACTTGACAGGAAAGTTCTTCGAAATCGGCAACTAACCATACCGCCAAACGATGTGCTCGACTACACCCTATTAAGAATTAAAGCATTTCTTTACCAGAACTTTATGATTTAATGGTTTGACTTTGCTAAAACGCCGAAAAACACTGTTTTAAGAATATTTACCAGTTGTTTAGGCTTAGGTAAGCGAGATAAGACTAAGCAAAAACCTTTCGGCAAAATGTGGCTGTGTCAAGCGAAAATGTTGATTCTGGAAAGTAACGGATTTATCAAATTAGCGTAAGAAAGCTTTTGTTTACGTTGGTTGGGGGCTTACCAGGGAGCTTACCAGAGAGTTTACCCGAGGATATAGAATCGAATATCAAGCTTCAGCTACTTGTTGAACGAATCGTTTCTTTGAAATAGCTTTTTGTTTTTCAGCACATAGAAGATGCCAGCCAACAACAAAAGCAAGCCGCTAATCATCAAAGCTGCTGATAAATAGGGCCTGACAGTTTGCAAACGGATCGGTTCATTGTCTCCCAGCTGTATGTATCCCGCCCAGTAGTAAGGGTGTGCTTTCAAATTGTCGGCTGTGGTAAGATAGGTTTGTTTGGCTCTTTGTAAGGCTTCATCCAGAGGATAAGCTTTTGAAGCCAAATCATAAAATGAAATTACAAGCTGTGAGGCCGTTTGGTCATCAACCTCCCAAAGTGCCATCACAAGGCTTTGCACTCCGGCATATAAGAAGCCCCGCGCGAAACTCATTACTCCCTCGCCTTTTTGTATGGGACCGTCACCCGAATTGCAAGCACCCAAAAATGCAAAGGCAGCAGGTAAATGCATGGCGTACAGCTCATGTGTTTCGAGCACTTTAGTACGATTTTCAGCAGAAAAATAAAGCTTCGAAAACATGGGATTTTCATCATCAATTGTAGCATGCATGGCCAGATGAAGTACCTGGTAATGTGGTGCCTTCTGGTTAAAAAGTTGTTTATTGGCCAATTCGCCCACATACACATCTGTTTGATAGCTTTTCGCCAAACTTTTAACTTCTTCAACAGCCCAGGGCAAAGGCATCAGCTGATCGATAGTGTCATCGTTGTTTTCATCCACAATTGATGAATATTCAGGTGCCAAAGCAAGTATTTTATTATTGGTATTTTCAGGTTTACGATTGTGTAAATATTGATCCAGGGTAACGGAATAGGCATACCGCACTGCATGATTATGAAACAAATAGGGCAAGCTGACAAAGTCGATAGTTGCAGGTGCTGTGTTGTTTGTGAGCAGTGCCTCAAAAGGCAGGTAGGCCAGTTGTTTATCAGGGACAACGATAAGTTTCCTGCTTCCGAGTTGTTGCGATACAGGCTCAACCAAATACTGATAAAGTTCATAGGCCGTCGTCAGGTATTGCTGATAATCGTGAATAGAAAAAGAAGCCAATGTTTGGCCTGACAATTGCCTGCGCATAGTCTCCAGTAATTGGAAAAAGCGCACTCCTGTTTGCTTCCTGAAAAAAAGTGCTGTATCAGGCATTATGGCAAATACATAGAGGTCGTTTTCGGCAAGTGTATAGGATAAAACGGCTTCATCTGATGCCAAACCCGATTGCAGTTGGGCCATTGAGGTTGAAGTCAGATCAAATTTCATGGCCTGATAATCAGGAAACCGTTGGTGAATGGCTTGCATTAAGCTATCCTGGCGGTTTTTCAGGTGAATCAGCTCGGTCTGCCATTTGTTAAGTTTATCCGAATCCGGCTTATTGTTGCCGCGTTCGTTGCGGATAAAACCTTCCAGGGTATGCATCCGGTGTTTTATACCATTTTCAGCAGTTTGAATATCTTCGGGCAACTGACTGATTTGTTTTGTCTTCAAATCGTGCAACATGCCCAGCAATACTATGGCTTTACCCATTTCGGAAATTGTAAAGGCGTTTTGAAGCTGATGATAATCTGGTGTATGATTAAAATGTTCATAGGCACAATCCATAGCGTTTGAAAGGATTTCGGAAGTGAGCCTGGTAATATGCAAGCGGTTTTCGTCGCTGCTGTAAGCATTTCGCATTTCGGTGAGTAAGGCAATACTCAGTTGGTAAGTTTGGGATGCCGCCTGCAAATGCTTCTCCGATCCAGTCTGGGAGTAAACCATATGAAGCGCCCTTGCTTTGAGGTAAATTGTATTGAGCAAAAAGGGGTCATGAACCAATTGCTCTATATCCGGATTGCGTAGATAATCACTGCTATCAACTTCAGGAGAAAACACGGCAACAGCCTGTTGAAACACTTCTAAGGCCTCCTTTGTATTTCCCTGCTCCAGATAGTTTGCGCCCCAATTAAACAATGCCAGGCCATAATCGCGGTTGGAAGCACCCATCACATCTTTTAAAAAACGGGCTGCCTGATGCAGCAATTCGTGTGCCTGATCAAAATCGCCCATATCGGTTAAAAAGCTGCCGTACCTTACAAATGTCACTGCCGTTTGGCG
The DNA here is from genome assembly GCA_002440975.1 of Bacteroidales bacterium UBA6229. Taxonomy (GTDB): domain Bacteria; phylum Bacteroidota; class Bacteroidia; order Bacteroidales; family F082; genus UBA5536. Next base: position 4,731 of record DJWN01000130.1, on the reverse strand, counting down.
GTGGTTGAGACCATAAAGCTCAATTGATCCGGTCATTGCTTTCCTGAACCAGATAGCAGCCTCTTCGTTTTGATCCAGCTCATGGTAAAGCACTCCCAAATTGCGATAGGCCATTATGTTAGTGCTGTTCAGCAGATTGGGGTTTATGCTTTTATGCAAATAAATTGCAGCCTGCTCATATTTCCCCATAGCCTTCAGATACACCCCTCCATTGTGATAGCTTGTTAACAGATCATCGTGTTCAAAATCATATTGCTGTTCGAATATACTAATGGCTAAATCGTTATAATGATAGGCCTTGTCATAATCAAATAATGCGCTATAGACTACAGCCTGATTTAATAAATTCAAACCCACCGAAATGTGTGTGTAATCATAATTTTGTAACAGGATTGCATTAGTCTTTTTATAGTATTCAAGCGATTCGGTTAAAAATCCTGTTTTTGAATGCATTGAAGCATAACTACTGTAAAGCCCGGCCCATAAAGGGTCATTGGGTTGAAGGAATCCATCATAATGTTCGAAAGCCTGGTGAAGCATATACCTGGCATTCTCATAATCACCTATTGATGTATAGCAAATTGCAATATTTCGATAGCATTTGGCTTTGGTTCTTTTACTCTTTATATTACCCAACTTGATAAGCTGAATAGCTTTCTGAAAGTAAATGTGGGCATTTTCGAAGTGGTCCAGAATATAAAAACCATTTCCCAGGTTGGTATATACATTCACCAGGTTGCTATCAGCATTACCTGCAAGGCTAGTCCTCAGCTCAATGGATCGCTTGGTTGCATCAATACCTTCTTGATAATCACCATGGCTCAAATACGCTGCCCCAAGCCTGTAATAATAATTTGCCCATATCAGGCTTGTATCAGGAAGACTCCTGCTTAATTCAGCATGTGTTCTCTGTAACAGTTGAAAAGCACTGTCGAAATTACGTCCGCGCCGATGTATCTCAGCCATAAGTAATAAAGCGGAAAAATAGGCTTCCTTTTCTTCATTTCCAGCTGTATGGACAATATCGCGCAAGACCATCATGGCACTGTCCTGCTTACCGGCATCAAACAAGGCTTCAGCTCTTTGAAAATGGGCTGTTGCCTGCTTTTCGACCGTTTGCGTTTGCATAGCTTTTGCCGGTGAAACTTTTAAAAGCCCACCATTTTCCGAAACAATTGGTTTATGCTTTGTATGGGCCGCGTTAAGGCTTGGGGCAAATGCAAAAACTATGGCCAATAACACGAACAAGCTAACAATCTTGCTTATAGTTTGCGGCATGAACGGCAATACTACAAATGGTTTGTGCAGAGTGTACATGCCAGCAAATGTACCGTTTTTAGTTCATGCCAGGCATTATTTTTTTGGTCAATTAGCCCCTTCAACAATTTGATTATGGAAAATTATTCTGGTATGAACAACAGGCTTCGCCCAGCAGAAGATGGTGTTGAACCCTGGATGGATAAATTTAAAATATACAAACCCTGTGGCAATCCATTCCGGTTAAACAAAAAACTATGGAATCCAGCCATTTGCACCTGATCAACCAAAGTGTGGTAAAATCTTCCATCTGACGAAAAGAGGGATAGTGTAACGGGAGCCTCTTCTTCCAAAAAATACTCAATATTGAGCTGCGACATTACTGGATTAGGCCAAATTTCGAACAGAACATCTTGTCTAGCACTTTTGTTATCAATAACTTTGATAGGCAATTTAATCTGAGGTGAGAATATTTTAAGGTCATTGTTAACAAAATGAGTTTTGCCAGTTAGTACAATATTATCTTTTTCGATATTTAAAATTTGCTGTTTAGGACTTGCCAGTATTTGCACTAATGCATCTCCGGGTAAAAGCAATAAAGGCTTTTTTGCTTTAGTTGCAGCACTAATGATGATTCGATCATCAAACAAACCATAGCCAAAATTTGGCAATGCACATGAAACTTCTACAAGCTCCAATAAATTGGTCTGAAGTGTCAAACCAATGAGAAAACCCGCCAATTCAACAGTGTCACTTGATTTAATCTCAAGTAAAATTTGCTGGCCAATAGCACAATCTGTAGACGCCTTATGAACTAAATCAATAAAAGGCATCTTATCAATGTTGATTTTATCCTTATCCTTCACCTCAGCTGTACTAGAACCTATAACTTCATACACCAATGACGAACCTGATGCATCGTCTAGGGTAAACTCAATTTTTTCAAATACCCAGTCGCCAACAGGGAAAGGATATCCGTAAACAAGGTGATCGGTTAAAATATAATCGTAGTCGGCCCATGTTATGGCATTATCACCATCAACATCCGCAGCAAGCAATGCGATACCATCAAGCAGTTTGATTCCTTCGATGTGTTCCGCTACCGTTAAGGCATCAATGATGTTTATTTCGCCGGGAGGTAAGTCGCTGCTCCCTGTTAAACTATATTCACCCTGTGACAAATCAACAAACTCATACTACCCTGCATTGTTTGATTGGGTGGTTGCTACAAGTACATTATCCACATCATAAAGCAGAAGGGTAATACCAACCAGTGGCTCTCCTCCATTTTTACCATAACTGGCAATTCCGGAAACAGTAGTTTTCGCATTGATTACATTGAAAGCACATGTCATGATAAAGATGGCAATAAACTTAGGGTAATTAACAAAATTTTTCATTTCTTTGGTTTTTGGAATTTTAATTAAAAACATGATTCATTTTGTTAATCAGAAAAAATCCGGAAAAGTAACTGATGAGTTTATGTTTTTTTAAAAACTTTATTTTTTTCATACGATATATTATTGTAAACCAAATAGATAACTCAAACACCTCTGATGCAAATTCAAAAATTTGAATATTTTTGTGTTACCTTTTCAAAAAAATCGGATTAAGGAATGAAATCATCAAGTAATGATTCTGTGGAAGTGTTGAAGGAAATTGCTGAAGCAAAATCAGAAACACTAGAGATGATTTACAGGAATTGTTATCTTCCTGTGCAAAGACTGGTGATAAACAATTCAGGAACTTACGCTGATGCTGAAGATATTTTTCAGGATACTGTTACGATTGTATTCAGACGCGCCAGGCATGATGAATTGCAATTATTTTCGGATACGAATATTTGCACCTTACTCTATGCCATTGCCCGTAAGCTGTGGTTGCAAAAGCTGACTTATCTCAAAAGAGAAATAGCTGTCGGGCAAGAGATCGAAGGTGTTTTTGAAATGCCGCAAGCTATCGAAAACGAAATCGCTGGTCTGGAATCAATGAAACAAAGGATTTGCCAAAAGCATTTCTTGCAAATGACAGAAAAGTGTCGCCTGTTGATGAAACTATTTATGAAAGGATTGAAAATGAAGGAAATAGCAGAGATTATGGATTTTGAGACGGAGGATCAGGCCAAAACAACCAAATACAGATGTAAAAAGGACCTTGCCAATCGCATACTGAACGACAAGGAATACAAAGCATTATTGTAAAACGAAAAGTCATGGAAGATCTATTTGAAAAGGTAAACCGCTATGTGGAAGGTAAAATGGAACCGGCTGAAAAACTTGATTTTGAAACAAAATGCCAACACGATCCCAAAACAGCTGCTGCCCTTAAGCTATGGACCGATCTGGATGAGTTGGATGAAACCGATGAAGCTGAACTAAGGCTGAGAGAGCAATTGAAGGATCTCCATCAGCAGCTTTACAGCAAAAAATCAGCAGATCGCAGTCGTTTTTTTTTCAAAAAATCCTATTGGATTGCTGCCGCATCAATCGCCGCTTTACTTATCCTGGTAATCAGTATATCAATACTTAGTTTACGCGACAAGCCAACCGGAAATGAAGAATTATTCGCCTTGTATTTCAAACCCGAACAGCTAATGCAAATCAGCCGCTCGGCCGGTCAGCCATTTGCCGCAGCTGTACGACTTTTTCAGCAGGCCGATTATGCCGCTGCAGCAGCTTCGTTCAGCCAATTGCTTAAGCAGGACACCGCTAACTACCGCCTCATGCTCTATTCAGGCCTGGCCGAAACAGCTGCCGGTAATTATGAAGATGCTATCACAGCCTATCAGGATATATTAAAAGCCGATGCCAACCTCTATAGCGGATATGCCCGGTGGTTTCTTGCTTTGGTTCACCTCAGAACCGGGCAAACCGACACGGCCATTGAAGAACTCGGCTATATCGCACACACTAAAGGCCACCCCTTCAATAAAGAAGCAACTGAGCTTTCTGCCATCCT
>DJWN01000130.1:0-468 GCA_002440975.1 Bacteroidales bacterium UBA6229 | reverse complement strand
TGCTTACTTATTGATATATAGGCATATACAAAAAGTAAAGGATCTTTTTTCAAAAAAAGATTCATTTTTTCTGTTACCTTTTGCTTTTTTCGTGATTAAGGGGTAGAAAGTTTATACATGAACCTAAACCCATTGAACATGAAATTTATCGACCGGATCTTAGCCGCCTCAGCCTGTCCAAACTGTGGACAGCCCTATACTGAAGCAGTTTACAACACAGCAAAGAATCGTATTGAACCATTTTTCCTTTACCACACAGTATGTTGCCAAAAAATTTACTGCACCGCCTGCGCCCCCTACCCTAATGAACCCAATGACTTGGCGAGCGTAAATGGGGAATGTTATTTCTGCAAGTCGAAAAACCGTATTAATGACGCAGCAGGGATGACAGCCAACGGCAGCCAAATACTACAGTTGCTATACAGGGGCAAGCGGTATAGCCTGCCCAATAAGCGGCTGCCACAGTTG
>DJWN01000102.1 GCA_002440975.1 Bacteroidales bacterium UBA6229 | reverse complement strand
TGAATGGATGATGCATGGCATAAAAGCGTTGGGTTTCTTCGTCCCATTCCAACAAGGGAAAATCAGTAACCCACAAAGGTTTGAAAACGTTTGAATCGCGTAATCCCAGTTGATTTCCTATCTCAAGTCGCAGCTCATTCAACTGCTTGCGGGTAGCATTGACATCGCCGGATAAAATCAGCAACAGATCGCCAGGTTTTGCCTCAAAACGATCGGCCCAGCTTTGCAATATTTCGGTCGAATAAAATTTATCTACCGAAGATTTGATACTGCCATCTGCATTCAATTTTACATAAACGAGTCCTTTCGCACCTACCTGTGGACGTTTCACAAAATCGGTAAGGGCATCCAGTTGTTTGCGTGTGTATTCGGCACAGCCTTCAGCTTTGATACCCACAACCAGTTCGGCCTCATCAAACACTTTAAATCCATAACCCTGAGCGAGATCGTTCAACTCTTCGAATGCCATTCCAAAACGCAGATCGGGTTTGTCAGAACCATAACGCTTCATGGCTGTAGTATAATCCATACGTTCAAAATCGCCTATTTCGAAGCCCTTCACCTCACGGAAAAGATGCCGTGCCAACCCCTCAAAAGTATTGAGTACATCTTCCTGTGTCACAAAAGCCATTTCGCAGTCGATCTGAGTAAACTCAGGCTGCCGGTCGGCGCGAAGGTCTTCATCCCTGAAACAACGCACAATCTGAAAATACCGATCATAACCCGCTACCATCAGAATCTGCTTGAAGGTTTGAGGAGACTGCGGAAGTGCATAAAACTCATTCGGATTCATACGCGAAGGCACTACAAAATCGCGGGCACCTTCGGGCGTGGATTTGATCAGGTAGGGTGTTTCTATTTCCAGAAAACCCTGACGATCGAGGTAAGCGCGCGTCTCGATTGCCAGCTTATGCCGAAGGATCAAATTGTTTTTCAAAGGATTGCGACGCAAATCGAGGTAACGGTATTTCATGCGCAATTCGTCGCCTCCATCCGATTTTTCTTCAATTGTAAAAGGAGGCGTTTTGCTGGCATTGAGTAGCTCTATTTTTGAGGGACGCACTTCTACCTCGCCAGTAGGTAAGTTTGGATTTTTCGATTCACGCTCAACGACATTGCCTTCGATACGGATCACAAACTCACGACCCAGCTCGCGGGCTGTTTTTAGTAGTTCGGGAGCACTCACACCCTCTTCCAAAAAAATCTGCGTGATACCATACCGATCGCGCATATCAATCCAAAGTAGGCTGCCTTTGTCGCGCACACGCTGCACCCAGCCACTTAAGGTTACTACTTTGTTAACATCGGAAAGGCGCAGTTCGCCACAAGTATGAGTTCTGAACATAGTAATCAATCCTTTAAGGTTTTGCGGTGCGAAATTACGAAAAAGAATGCAGGGAGTTCGTGTCGTTTAAAGATTAAGAGCTAGTGAAGTTTAGAAACAATTCATTCGTTTTGTTCCCTATAAAAAACCTCCCCAACCCGTTGAATATGATCTATCAAACTTTTCGATTCTAATTGATTAAAAACGGATAAATCAATGAGGTAGGGTGTATTAAGTTCATCCAGCATCAGCCAAACTCGCTTCCTGATTGCTTCGTTCAAATCATCACCAACCAAACACAAATCAATATCGCTACCCTCTCTATAATTTCCCTTAGCCCTTGATCCGTAGATAATTACTTTTTCTATCTCAGGAAATGAAGCAAAAATTTTGTTGAACTCTGAACGTAAATCTTCATCTAATCCAAACATCAGATTTTGGTTTTCATGTGATTATAAAACGCTTTCAACAACGGAAAATATTCTTCAACGATGTTTTTATATTCCTGCTCTAAAATATTTTCCATATACGTATGCACTGTCTTATTGCGGCTTTCAATCATCTTCATCCAGCTATTTCCATTTGTTATCAGGCCTTTATTAAATGCTTCCCGAGTGGCTGATCTTGAACCTGTAATATGGCTGATACCTTCATATTCCAAAAAATCTTTCATCACTTTCCAGGCCAATTCATGCGTGGATTCAAAACGCTGAATTGTTCCCTCTTTTTCCAGATCAGATAATTTACCCGACAATTCGACGGCTTTCTGGAACTGATCAAAAGCTTGTTCAAAATTCTGAAAACGTTGCTTCCGGCGAATATCTGCTTCCATATCTTCAATCAATTTAGTTCATAAAAAGTAAGGCATTTACTGTAAAACTTACTTACTTTTGTTTTGCATGTCAATTAATTGGGGAATACTGGGTTTAGGCAAAGTAGCCGAAAAATTCGCTGCCGATTTGCTCCTTTCAAAGGATGCAAAACTTGCGGCTGTGGCTTCGCATGATAAAACCAAAGCCAAAGCTTTTGCAAATAATTTTCATGCGACTTACTCGTATGACTCTTATGATGCTTTGGTGCAAAACCCTGAAATTGATGTCGTTTATATCGCCACACCACACAGCTTTCATTTTGAGCACACGATGCTCTGTCTCAAAAATGGCAAATCTGTTCTCTGTGAAAAACCCATGGGAATGAATTTTGGAGAGGTGAATGCCATGATTGCAGAAGCAACAAAACGAAATCTATTCGCGATGGAAGCCATGTGGACGCGTTTTATTCCTGCAACTGAAAGACTGATCCATTTACTTCAGGAAAAAACAATCGGTGAAATATCCTATATCCGTGCCGACTTTGGATTTAAATCAACGGCAGCACCCGAAAGCAGAGTTTTCAACAAAGCCCTTGGTGGTGGTGCACTGCTGGATATTGGTATTTATCCACTTTACCTCAGCCTGATCACTTTGGGCATCCCATCAGCAATCAAAGCTGTGGCCAGAAAAACAAATCAAGGTGTTGACAGTTTTAGTGCGCAGCTTTTAAGCTATGCCAATGGCGCAAAAGCAATTCTTGAATCAACAACAGAGGCTGATACTCCTGTTGAAGCCACAATCTATGGAAGTAAGGGAACAATCAGGCTTTTCAGCAGGTTTCATCATTGCGAGCGTATTGCCATACAATTGCATGAAGAAACCGAAGAAATCATTCACATCCCTTATGTTGGAAATGGTTATTTTCATGAAATAGAAGAAGTGAATCAGTGTATGTTTGCCGGTGCAAAAGAAAGCACAAAAATGCCGCATCAGATGAGCTTAAACCTGATCAAATTGATGGATGAAATCAGGAAACAAACGGATTTACATTATCCTGCCGATGAAAAATTTAATATTTAGAAAAGGGCACTAATCCATTGTTTTCAAGCCACATTTGGCAGCTCTACTTCAATATCTTTCAAAAAATCAAGTTGATCGTAAAGCATTGGTGCCACACCTTCGATGGTTTCATAAAACAACGAACTATTGCGGGTTTTTTCATCAATCAGATTGCTACCAAAACCAATGTAATTGAGCAACATAATCAACAGACTTAAAATCAACATTCCCTTGAGGACGCCAAAAACTCCTCCAGCCAGTTTATTCAAAAATCCAAGAAGCAAAATATCAATCACCTTTTCGAGTAATCTGCCCACAGTAACTACACCAATCACCACCAAAATAAAGGTGAGCACAAAGGCGATAAGCGACAGATACTTTTTACCCACATTGAAGTATTTCACCAGAAATTCTGCTATTACATCAGAGAAATACATGGCAGCATAAATGCCCAGCACCAGCGCAGCGAGCGAGGCTAACTCGATCACGAGACCTTTGGTAAATCCCTTGTAAGCAAACCAGGCCAGCATAAGCGCGATAATTAAATCAATGTAATTCATAAGGTTATTTCTTAATGCGTCGGGTCAATTCTGTTGAAAACACAAACTCTTGTAATTCAGGGTTTTCTTCTTCCAGAATGGTATTCATATCGCCCTGCCACCAAAGTTGACCTTTGTAAAGGAAATTTATCCGCTGACCAATTTGCAGCACCGAATTCATATCATGCGTATTGATAACGGTAGTCATATCATATTCCTCCGTAATCTCGCTTATCAGCGCATCAATCACTTCGGCTGTTTTGGGATCCAGACCCGAATTGGGCTCATCGCAAAACAGGTATTGCGGATTATTTGAAATAGCCCTTGCAATAGCCACACGTTTCA
>DJWN01000040.1 GCA_002440975.1 Bacteroidales bacterium UBA6229 | reverse complement strand
ATTCGGAAATATAATAAGGTAGCTTAATAAACCAAACATCATTTTCAGAAAACTTTTGTAATGTGTCTACACCAGCATCAACTAACTGTAGTTTAATATTTGTTTCACTTTTATGAGCCATATTTATTTTAAAGTTTTGAGAAACTTAACCAAAGTATCTAATTCACTATCCTGAAAAGAAACTATACAATCACTGTACTGACTAATTGTTTTTAAGGCAGATTGTCTTGCAAAGTTACCAGCACCATCTATTACATACGCAATTTTATGACCATTTGCATGTAACAATTCTTGTCGTGCTTGTGCTTGTCCTGCTTTTCTTTCGATTGTTGAATTGGTTGTTACTTGGAAACTTACTTCAACTGCACAAAACTTGCCTGATGGTGATTTCACCACAATATCAACAGATAAAGAAGTTCTTTCATTCTGGCTAACTTTAGGTAATTGGTCTTTGTTTATACTCCAATTTGGAAGTTTTTCTTCTAAATATTCCTTGACATAATGCTGTGTCAATTGCCCTAATGTATTTGCTTCTGCACCTCCAGTAATTCTACTTACCCAGATATATCTTTGTTTTACAAAAGTTTCTAATTCATTTGTTTTTCCTAACATTGTGCCAATTATACATTTTTCGATAATTTCGTTTGGAATATTGTCATTGATTGCAGAACCGCCGAAAAGCAACAACATATTAAATGCTTTAAAAACAAGTTTCCTGATAAATTTTTCGTACTTAAAAGTGTATCTTTCCACTTAAAAGGACTCGCATCGGAGATATTTAGAAGACTAATAAATTTGTCTTGTGTCTCAATAAGTTTTGGGATAATACTTGAGTTTTTTTCCTTAACTGAAATTTTTTTTGGCCAAAATTTTAGTGCCTTACTTTCTAAATCTTTAATATCTCTCATGAATCTTATTTTAGTATCACAAAAATAGTTTTTTAATCTGAGGGTTTAAAGATTAATCATAAAGTGTTAATCGAAAAATAAATAGTTTACTGTTTATTTATTATACTTTTGTGCTTGTATTTTTACTTTGGCTTACAATAGGTTTACACAAAAAACAGCGCAACACCAAAAACACTCACCAATGCGCCGATATAATCAAGCATACCAACTTTCTGTTTGAAGAAGATAGCGGCTGGAAGAATAATTAAAATAGGTACGATGGCCATCAGGGTAGCTGCAATTCCGGTTGAGGTGTATTGGATGGCAACCAGCGAGAAAGAAACACCAAGAAACGGCCCAAAAAATGAGCCTGAAGTAATGCCCCACAAGGCTTTGGTGTTTTTGAATGCTGTGACAATAAGCGGCATTTTTCCCCAAATGAGAATAATCAGGGCAAAACCTACAAAACCAGCGATGATCCTGATCTGGGTAGATGCAAAAGCATCATAATCCTGCATGCCGTATTTGCTTAAAACTAAACCACCAGCCTGCCCCAGCACGCCAAGGAAGGCGTAAAATAATCCTTTGATGGGGTATTTCAGCTGAATTTTTTTTCCTTTTTCGCGACTGAATATAGTGATGGCGATGCCACTAACGGTAAGCGTCATACCAGCCAGATGCATCCAGCTCATACGTTCGTTTAAAAAGAAAAAGCCGAGCAAGGCAGTAACCGGTGGCACAAAAGTCATAATCAGCATGGCAATCCGTGAGCTGATCAGGCGGTAGCTGTGAAAAAGAAAATAATCACCGAACACAAAACCTACCAATCCCGACAAGCTCAACCAGATCCATTGATGACTTCCGGCATCTGTCGGCATGGGTAATCCTCTAAAAACAATGCCAAAAACACTCAGAAACACCAAAGCGAAGGCCAGGCGAATGATGTTAACAGCCAATGAGCCAACGCGTTTGCTGGCCATTTCGAACGAGAGCGCAGTGATAGTCCAAAAGACAGCAACCAGCAAAGCAGCTAATTCACCCGGGTATTGTTGCATATGTTTTAGGTGGTTTTAAATCAGCGGGCAAAGGTATTTTAAAAAGCTTTCAATATTATTTGCGAATTGTAAATAAGGCGATCACACTGTAAATTTCGAGACGACCAAGCAGCATATTGAGGCTTAAGATAAATTTTGCCAGATTAGGCAAGCCGTCAAAATTGCCTAAAGAACTTACGTTTCCAAATCCGGGGCCAACATTTCCGAGGGTTGCAATAGAAGCCGAAAAGGCAGTTGTTAAATCAATATCCATTGTTGTAAGCAGCAAAGTTGTGATAAAGAAAGTGAAAACATAAAGCACAACAAAGAGCATCGTTTGTCGCTCCAGGCTGTCGCTTATCGTTTTGTTTTCCATTTTGATAGCAAAAACACCTGCCGGATGCTTGATGAGCTGGATCTGCTTTTTTACAGATTTGATAAAAAGATAAACACGATCAAATTTCAATCCTCCTGATGTTGATCCGGCCATAGCACATTGGATCGTAAAATAGATTATCACCATTTGTGTAAAAACAGGCCAGATGGCAGTGTCAATAGTGGCAAAACCCGTTGTTGTGCCAACAGAAATCACCTGAAATGAAGCAAAACGTAATGATTCGCTCCAGGAGTAAAAGTCGTTGATAACCAATTTTAAAGCTACCAGCATTATTCCAAGAAACATGATCACAACATAGCTTCTCACCACTTTAGAGCGAAATATATTGTAGCGACTTCCGGTTATTGTTCCGAAAATTAAACCGAAATGAATGCCCGAAAGCAACATAAATACCATGATAATAACTTCGATCCATACATTTTCGAAATAAGCAATGCTGCTATTTTTGGTCGAAAATCCACCTGTTGCAATAGTGGCAAAGGCATGATTAATAGCATCAAACCAGTTCATGCCGGCTAGTCTCAATAGAAGGGTTTCGACAAGCGTTAAGCCAACATACACCACGATAAGGATTTGAATGGTAGTTCTGGCTTTGTAATGAAAATTCGATTTCGAAAGCTCGCTCATTTCCGTATTGAGCAGCGTAATTCTGGCATTACGGGCATGTGGCAGGATAAGCAATACAAAGATGATGATGCCCACACCACCAATCCAGTGTGTGGCACTGCGCCAAAATAAAAGGCTTTTTGGTAAGGCTTCGATATCATTTAAGATGGTAGATCCGGTTGTGGTGTAACCCGAAACACTCTCAAACCAGGCATCAATCAAGTTAAACTCGCCGCCCCACATCAGGTAGGGTAACATGCCTATCACACAGGTGATTACCCAGCCCGAAACAACAACCGTAATTCCTTCGGCAAAAGATAAAGCTTCGTGCTTACCGGAAAAAACCATCGGGAAAAGCCCAAAAATGATGCATGTCAAAGTGGTGAACAACAACGGAATCAGAGATGATTCCTGATTGCTGTAGGCTATCACCAGGGCAATAAAAAGAAAAGCCGCATTAAAGAGTAAAACGACGCCCAAAATCTTAAATATAACTTCGAGTCTCATCTTGTTTCATATTTAGCGGGAATCATTTTTTCGTGCGATACGCTTCAGCATCTGATTGATTTCAAGCTCTAATTGAAAGATTTCATCTTTATTTTTATTGGATGATTGCACCTGAAAATCTCCCTGATTTAAGCTTTTTACAGCTTTTATCAGCTTCTTAAGTGGAAAGATAAATTGTTGATTCAGGTAAAAATTTAGTAAAAGTGAAAACAAAATGGCCCCAATAATTGAAATAATGCTAGGCATAACGGCACGATGCCCGTTGTCTTTTAACAAGGTTGCTTTCTCATACAAGCTTTCCTGATTGATGGACATCAATTGGTTGATACTTGTTTTGAGCTGGATAAATTCCTGATGGGCATTGCTTTGATACCAATCAATATTACCTTCTTTAAAGGTGTCAACAATGGGTCGGGCCCATTTTTCTTTGTAATGAAGGTATTTACGTTGGATATCAGCAATTAGCTCATCTTCATTAGCTTCGGTGATGTTTTTTTTCGCAACAGTGAAGGCCTCCATGAACACCTTGTCCGATTCGTGTAAAATTTTTCTTCCTTCTTCCCATTCGCCTAGCAGCAGCAGCAAAATTCCGCTATCTTCTCGCTCGAGTGCTTCCAGCATGGTTTTTGATGCCTCGATTGATTTATAATTATTTTCAAGAATCGTAGTGAATGATGTGCTTAATTTCATGAATTCCAGTATCGAAACTGACCCGGCAACGATGAGCAAGCTAACCAGCAACATAAATCCGGCTAACAATTTGGTTTTTAGTTTAAGTGCCATTTTTACTTTCTCTATAAGAGCGTAAAAGTAGCAAGTAATTGAAGTCAGTAACAGTTTCTCCTAAATAATAACAAAGGAAATTTCCGAAAACGATACAAAAAAAGCAGCACTCTTTAAAATGCTGCTCCTTAATAGGTGTTCAATTGATTGATTTACAAAACGAATTTAATTCCCTGTGCAAAGGGAAGCTCATCGCTGAAGTTGATTGTGTTGGTTTGTCGGCGCATATAAGTTTTCCAGGCATCTGAGCCGGATTCGCGTCCTCCACCCGTGTCTTTTTCGCCTCCAAAAGCACCTCCAATTTCTGCTCCTGAAGTGCCGATATTTACATTGGCAATGCCGCAATCGGATCCTTCATGGGATAAAAATCTTTCCGTTTCGCGCATATCCGTGCTGAAAATAGCTGACGACAAGCCTTGTGACACGCCATTGTGCATGGCAATTGCCTCATCCATAGTTTTGTATTTCATCAGGTACAAAATAGGTGCAAAGGTCTCTTCCTGAACAATATGATAGTGATTTTCGGCTTCGGCCAAAACAGGAACAACATAGCATCCTGATTCATAGCCTTTCCCTTGGAGTACTTCGCCCCCATAAATGATTTTCCCGCCTTCGCTAACGATTTGTTCGAGCGCATATTTAAAAGCTTCAACCGAACCTTTGTCGATCAGCGGCCCCACCAGCACATCCGGATCAAGTGGGCAGCCAATGCGAATCTGGCTGTAGGCATTTTTTAACTTCTCGACAAAACCATCATAAATGGATTCGTGAATGATCAAGCGTCTTGTAGAGGTGCAACGTTGTCCGGCTGTGCCCACTGCGCCAAACACAGTAGCACGCAATGCCATATCCTGATCAGCTTTTTCGGAGATAATGATAGCATTGTTGCCTCCAAGTTCCAGTAGTGTTCTTCCCAGACGTTCGCCTACAATACGGCCCACGCGACGGCCAACAGCAGTGCTACCGGTGCACGAAATCAGCGGTACACGTTTATCCGAAAGGAAGTTGTCGCCAATATGTTTTGAACTACCGATGATCAAGTTGGTAACGCCTTCGGGCACTTCGTTGCGTTTGAGTACATCGGCAATGATATTATGGATAGCCACAGCACATAGCGGCACTTTTGATGAAGGTTTCCAAAGTACAACATTTCCCGTTACCAGTGCGATCATAGTATTCCAGGCCCAAACGGCAACCGGAAAGTTAAAGGCAGTAATCACGCCAACAACACCCAATGGATGATATTGATCGTACATGCGATGTCGTTCACGTTCGCTGTGCATGGTGTAGCCATATAGCTGACGCGAAATTCCCAGAGAAAAATCAGCAATGTCAATCATTTCCTGCACTTCGCCCAATCCTTCCTGATAAATCTTTCCCATCTCATAGCTTACCAGCCTGCCCAAATCTTCTTTGTGTCGCCGAAACTCCAGACCCATTTGTCGTACGATTTCTCCTCTTTTGGGAGCCGGAACCATACGCCAGTATTTGAAAGCCTCCTGAGCTTTTTCCATGATGGTTTGATAGTCGTCCCAGGTGCCTTGCCTTACGCTGGCAATCAACTCGCCATCGCAAGATGCATAGCTGTTGAGTTGTTCTCCGGATGTTTCAATCCATTCGGCACCTGTGCTGGCTCCGTGGTTTATGGCTTTGATACCCAGCCTTTCGAGGGCAGGCTTGATGTCGCATGTCGGGCAAATCTGTTTCATAGTTTTTGTTTTTATAGATTTTCTTTTATGGTTACTAAGGGTTTAATTTTTTCAGGAAGCATGTGGGTTGTATTGATAAAAGCCGGCACCAGTGCGCGCTGACCAGCGGCTTCGATTATTTTTGTTCCTTGTGCAGGATCAAGCAAATAAGCTACAAAGTCCCATGCAGCTTGATTGGATAGACTTTCATCCAAAACGGTAATGCCGTAAACGATGGCTTCTCCACGAATCAATAAACTATCTGCCGGACTGCTACCTCTAACTTTAATACTTGCCTGTTTGTACCAATCGTTGAGCAGGGGCTGACTGAGATTAATCGAATCTGAGAACACAACAGTTTTAAAGTGATGTTGTTTGGCAATACTTTCATAAATAAAAAAGTAGTCAATGGTTTGGGTTTCCAGCAAGGCAATCAGATCGGTTTCTTTCGGACGTTCATAATAGCGCCCTTCTTCGAGGATGAGATTAGTCAGATTTGGGATTTCTTTTAGTTTACCGGCCAGTTGCAAAGTGAGTCGGGTTCTGTATCCGCAAGGGTCAGCATTGGGATCGGAAGCACCAATTTTTATCTCATCTTTTTGTAAAATTTCAATCCAGTTTTCGCTGGATATTTCATTTGCGTAGGCCGATTGATCAGTGTAGGCAAGCACAATGCTGTTTGCAGCAAAAGCGATGTTGTAGGCGGTATGCTTTGGGATGAGCATTTCGCTGATCAGCTTATAATCAGCGGAGGCAATCATATCAGCTTGCCGGTTCAGGTCTGTTACTTTTCTGATGGTGTTGAGCGAGCCGGCAGGTTCCAGCTGAAACTGTTGTTCAGGATGTGATTGTTGATAGTCTTCAGTGAGTTTTTTGAGTGGATAGCTCAAACTTCCGGCGTGAAAAATCACGAGTGCCTGCCCGCTTTCGTTTTGGCAAGCCTGAATGATAAAAACAGTTGCTAACAGCAGCAATATGTTCCTCAATTTCATTCGGATGTTGGTTTTGTAAGCATGGCTTTTCTAAAATCTTCAAAGGCAGCTTCCACGCTATCGTCAAATTTCTGGTGAAGTGCGTCATAGGCTTCCAAAAGTTTGAGGCATGCAGGGGTGAGTTGCGAATGTCCGCCGTCTTTTCCGCCGCGTTGCTTGTCGATCAACTGATACTCCAACATTTTTTCGGCTTCTTCAATATCTCCCCAGGCCTTACGGTAACTAATATCGCAGGCTTGTGCAGCCAGTTTGATGGAGCCCAGCTCCTTTATTTTGGCAAGCAATGCAAAAGTGGTATCACTAATCCTGCCGTTTCCTGTTAGGCCGGAAAGCCAGATTTTATAATTTAAAAATAATTCGTGTTTCGTTTGACGCGGTGGTTTATCCATAGCTTAAATTTTCATGGGGCAAAACTACTCATTTTTTCGAGGTGTAAAAATATGCATATCGTTTAAAGGTGTATAAATTCATCTTTAAATGAAGAATATAATCTTGGAATGATTGCATTTGAAATCGCTCTAAATAAGGAATTAATTCTCTTTTTAGAGGTCAGTAGATAGTTACATATT